>JAJFUG010000083.1 GCA_021372515.1 bacterium | reverse complement strand
GCAGGCCGAATATGTCCTGTTCGTTTTTGCGGCTCATTCTGCGTGTCCCGCCACCGGGCGGACCGGTGGACAAATGCCAGAGACTGACTTATTTTTGACCCAATAAAGCACAGGGGCAAATATACTACCTCGCGGGCGGCTGAATCAAGTCGGACCGCCATGACCGCAAAGGGAAACGGAGACTGACATGCTGGAAAAAGGGTCTTTACCGCCCGGGCTTTCAGTCCTGGGCCTGGGGGTGGACACGGTGGAGGTGGACCGTATCCGCGACGCGCTGGAGGCGCGCTCCGGGGCGCGGTTCGAGCGGCGGGTGTTCACCGCGGCGGAGGTGGTTTACTGCCGTTCCAAGGCCGACCCGTACCCGCATTTCGCGGCCCGTTTCGCGGCCAAGGAGGCGGTGATGAAAGCCCTGGGCACCGGCTGGACCGCCCAGGTGAACTGGACCGGGATCGAGGTGGTGCACGGCGAGCGGGGCAAACCCCTGCTGCGGCTCAATGACCAGACCGCCGAGTTTGCCCGCGGCCTCGGCCTGGCCGATTCGCACCTCTCGCTCAGCCACGACCGGGTGCGCGCCGTGGCCGTGGCCCTGCTGCTGAGAGCCTGACACAGGCTGAACCGGGCTGGCAAAGATTTAATGCTGTGTGTTGTTATGTCCGCGTAATTGTTTGTAAATAATTGAATTGAAACAGCGACTTGAAGTTGGTTGTGAGACTGAGAAAGTCCAACCTCCGGAGGTAAAAGGGAAAAATGAAATACGGTAGAGTGGTCATTCAGGCCGGAGCGGCCCTTCCGGTGCGCACCGCGGCGGAGGAGCTGGCCGCAGCCATCGGGGTGCAGATCGTGGAGCGTGAGACTGTCCAGGCGCCGGCGCGTAACGAAATAGTGCTTCTTACGGGTGAAAGCGGCCTGGCCCAGCCGTCCGTGGCCGCCCTGAGCGCCGGCCGGGACACCTCCGGCGAGTGGGAGGCCGTGGCCGAGTCCGGCGGCGGACTTGTTATCGCCGGGAGCGCCCCGCGCAGCCTCTGCCGGGCCACCCTGGGCTGGATCGCCAACCCGGCGCGGGAGACTGGGCGGTTCTCCACGTTCCGTTTCGAAGAACGCTTCACCATGTGGGACAACACCCTCAACCAGTGGTACCGCATGACCGAGGGCTTCGACCGCCGGCAGCACATCCGCGAACTGGCCCGCATGGGCCACACCGCAGTGGAGATCAACCGCTACGCCGACAGCGGCGGCTGGCATGTGCGTAACCGTGAATTTCCCAGCGACTCCTACGCCTGGTACCTGAGCTACGCCCCGGCGCTGGACGCGTTCGTGGAAAGCCCGCTCACCGCCGGGCTGTACCCGGCCGAGGAACTGGAGCACAACCTGGCCGACCTGGCCGAAGCGGCCTCGCTGGCCCGCGCCTATGGGATGGAAACCGGGTTTGTCTGCTACGAGCCGCGCAGCGTGAACGAGGCTTTCTTCAAAAAGAACCCGCAGTTGCGCGGTTCGCGCACCGACCACCCCGGGCGCAGCCTCCAGCCGCGCTACGCCCTGGACATCGCCCATCCGCGGGTGCTGGAGCACTATGCCGAGATGCTCACCCGCCTGATGCAGACCCTGCCCGACCTGCGCTATCTGGTGTTCTGGACCGGCGACAGCGGCTCGGGCCTGCCGTTCATGGAGGGGCTGTATTTCGGGCCCAACGGCAGCTGGCTGGCCCGCTCCAAGCCCCTGGAGCAGATGGCGGCCGAGTTCTCGGGCGCCCTGGCGGTCGCTGGGCGGAAAATCAACCCGCGCTTTCAAGTATTGATGGAGATCGGCTGGGAGTACCTTGAGAACGAGTGGAAGAAAATTATCCCGGCCCTGCCCGCGGGGGTGACTCTCACCCATCCGCTGACCGGCAGCGCCTCCGGCATCCTCTGCGGCGCCGACCCGGCCTCCGGAGCCGGCGCCTACCTGCCGTTCGACCGCGCCCACGGCAAGGAGCCGGCCGGCGAGGTGGTGATTTCCTCCTGGTGGGACCTGGAACCGGTATTCGGCATCCAGTTCCCCTGGCTGGTGCGCGAAAAATTCGCCAGCCTGGAGGCCTTGGAACTGAAACGCTTTTTCACCCGGGGCGGTATCTACTCGCCGCCGCAGTGCCCCTACGCGGTGAACCACGATGTATACGCCGAGCTGGTGCGCGAACGGGAGATACCGGATTTCCACGGTTTCATTTTCGCGCGCGCCCTGGACTGGTGCGAGGGCGACAAGCGCGCCGCCGCTCTTCTGGTGGATGCCTGGCAGGCCGGCGAGCAGGCCCTGCGCGACTGGCCCGCCACCAACTGGTACCACTGCGGCCCCTGCGCCACCCAGGCCCGCTGGATCACCCGTCCGCTCGTCCCGGATTTCTCGAAGCTGAACCAGGACGAGTTGGCCGCGTTCGAGCGGGCGGTGTTCACCCTGGAGTGGGATGTGGCGCGCCGGAACCTGGCTTTCGAGGGCGGTATCCGCATGTACAGCGAGGAGCGGATGGAGGAAACGGTGGCCGGCTACGACCGCCGGGTGCTGCCCAAGCTGGAGCTGACCCTGGGCCTGCTGAACAAGGCCTGCTCCCAGAAGAAACTGAAAGCAGTGGAGGACCAGCGCGACCGCTACCGGGCTCTGCTGCTGCTCATGCGCACCCTGCGCAACAGTTTCGCCGCCCAGGCCGCGATCAACCGCTACCTGCTGGGCCAGGGGGACAGGGCGGAGCAGAAAAAGAAAATGTCCCAGGCCATCGCCGACGAAACGGGCAACACCCGCGACTGGATCGCCCTGTTCGAATCCAGCCGGACGAACTTTTTCCACATTTCGGCTGTGGAGGAGACCCCGTTCATCTACAAGACCCCGCTGCAGGACCTGCGGTTGCGTCTCGAGGTGATGGAGCGCCATG
The DNA here is from genome assembly GCA_021372515.1 of bacterium. Lineage (NCBI taxonomy): Bacteria > bacterium. The sequence continues at coordinate 51,878 of JAJFUG010000083.1, read as the reverse complement.
TGAGCGACGCGCCCGGGCCCGACCTGGCCGAGTTGCGGGTCAGCACCGGCGAGAGCACGCTACGCTGAGCCGGGGGGGGAATTGAAAGCCCGGTGAAGGCGAAATGATTAAAAACAGTGGAGCGAAGAATTGGAGTCAGGCTGGATTCGTTTGAAATGACAGAATGGGGCACGGCGCACCGTCGTGCCCCGTTTTATTGTGCGGAGGTTCTTACTCCACCGGCGTCTTGCGCAGCTCCAGGCCCAACTCGGTGCGCTCCACCCGGATGGCCCAGGGAAACAGGTCGCGCAGCAGGCACCAGGTGACATCCGTGGGCGGGAACTGGGGCTTGTCGCCGCGCAGGAACTTGCGGGCGCTCTCGTGGCTCAGGATGCCATGCACCGCGGCCACGTGGTCGTAGGGCCGGCCCGGCTCCAGCAGAGACTGGATGTAGTCGGCGCAGCGCTCGTCCTCGGGCATCGGCTCCAGGGCGTTCCAGCCCATGGCCACGATATGAAGCTCCGCCGGGTTCAGCTTGCGCACCACGGCCGCCAGGGCGGCGGCGGTGGTGAACGCCCCGACAAACACCTGGCTGCAATGCTGCGCCGCGGCCACCGCGCCGCGCACCCCGGCCGAGGTGCGCTGCACCACGGTGCGTCCGCGAAGGACCTTGTCCCCGGCCGCCACGATGTCGCTGGGCGAGTTGCCCAGGTCGAAACCCTCCACCATCACCCCGTTCACCTCGCCCAGGGCCAGCCAGCCGTGCTCGTGCTTGAGCGCCAGGGCGCGCTCCGGGTCCTCCTCCAGGATCACCCGCTCCACTCCGGCGTTCAGCAGGAAACTCGAGCAGGTGTAGGCCCGGAAGACATCGATGATGATCGCGGTGTCGCGGGCGGCCGCAGCCCCGGTCAGCAGTTGTTGACGGTGGATTTGCATGGCCCGGAATATCGGTGTTTAGCGACTGCCTGTCAAGGCGTCCGAAAGGCCGAGGGTTTATTTTTTGACTTGAACTAAAAAGGGTGTTAGATTGCCTATCTATATGAAATTCTGATCGTACAACACCACTTAACACCGTCCCGACCCGAAAGGGACGGTGCGGATTTTGAATTGAACTGTCGCGCTGCAGCCAGGAGAATCAAAGATGCTGGGATCCTATGTCGTGATAATCGACAACGAGCGAAAAATCGACCGTCTGGTTAACGAGACCGAGAAAAGTGAAGTGACGATCAACCGTTACGGTTGTGAAGTCATCGGCTATCGAATCCATGACGCTGCCCGTGGACAGAGTGTACCGCTGCTTTGGCGCGACAGCCTGGTTGAGGCCCCGGAAAAAGGCTGGAAAAACCACGCCACGATCCTGTTCCCGATCGTGGGCGGGCTGAAGGACAAGAAAAGCCTGTTGGGTGACAAGGTCATCTCCACCCGCGGCAACCACGGTTTCGCCCGCCACAGCACTTTCGACCTGATAGAGACGAGCCATGACGGGCGGGCGATGATCCGTTACCGTCTGAAGCCCAACTCCGAGATCCGCCAGTTTTACCCCTTCGATTTCCAGCTCGACCTGGTCTACGAGTTGATCGGCAACATCCTGGCCGCCACTTTCGAGGTCACCAACCCCGGCCGTGAAACGATCCTCTACCAGTTCGGCTGGCACCCGGGGTTTGCCACCCCCGTGTTCAGCGGCAAGGGCAGCAAGACCGACTGCCGTATCCTGTTGCCCAAGGGCAAGATCACCAAATACGAAAACAACGAGCACTGCCGTCTGACCGGAAAGAGCAGCGAGATCACCGTGGGCGGCCCGCTGGTCTGGACCGAGCAGGAGTTAGAGGCCACCCTGATGTTCGGTGTCGAGGACCCCGAGATGCGTCATCTCACCCTCGAGGACCCGGCCTCCCGTGTGTCGATCCGCATGGAGTTCCCGGATTTCCCGCACCTGGGGCTCTGGTCCGAGCCGGGCGATGAGTTCATCTGCATCGAGCCCTGGCAGGGGATGGACGATCATGAGGAGCAGGAGACGTTTGACAAGAAGTTGGGGGTAGTGAAGCTGGAGCCGGGCTGCAGCGACAAGCGCACGATCACGGTCACTCCCCGAATCGCCTGACCGGGCGTGCCTGCAGCGCCGCAGAGAGAGCCGTGTCTGTCAACCACAACGCAATCCGTCGATGGAGGAAGAATGTCTGCATCAATTGAGCTGTCCGGGAAGGCCGTAGCGATGGCCGGCAAGCTGGGCCTGGACAAGCAGAAACTCGTCGCCCTGATCCAGGACATCCTCGCGGTGAGCCGCGAATCGGGCCGCGATATTTCGGGCAACATTGTCTGCGGGCTGGACGTGAACGGACCGATTGTCGACTGTGATGACTCCGAGCTGACCCCGTACCCCGGGGCCAACACGGCCATCGAGTACCTGATCGACAACGCCGGCATCGAGGTCACTCTCTGCACGGGCTGGGACCTCAAGTCCATGGAGTTCTTCAAGGAGAACCGCCTGGGCGTGGACAAGCTGGGCACGGTGGGCGAGTACGGCATGGTCTACGAGCGTGGCGGCAGGTTCAATTACCTGTACCCGTACAACGAGACCGAGGCCTGCAATTTCGTGCGGGATGTCCTGGGCGCGGCCGCCGAGCAGGGCGTGAAAGTGGCGTTCCAGGGCAATTATTCCACCGGCGCCGGCGCGATCTACATCGAGGGCGACCGCAACGGCAACGTGCTGCAGCACCCGCTGGTCAAGGGACGCCGTCCCACGGCCGGGCAGCTCTGTGACGCCATGACCGCAGGCGGCAGCAAGGCCGCCCTGAGCGCCGGCGGGGCCAAGGTGCGCTTTTCCAGTGAGCTGTCCAACATGCCCGGGGTCTACCAGGCCCTGATCAAGACCCATCCCCTGATCTCGGTGCGCGTGGCCCTGGAGGGCGCCGACTACGTGATCTGGATCGATGACCAGGACAAGGCCGGTTTCGATTTCGAGGCCCTCAAGGCGGTGACACCGGCGTTCGAGAAGCGCTCCGGGCGCAAAGCTTTGGTATACGAGGATTTCGGCGTGGACCTGATCGCCCCGGCCGTGGAGAAGGGCAACTATTCGAAGGATGCCGGCCTGCGTGCTTTCGGCCGCGAGGCGTTCGGCAACGATGATTTCCTCAGCATCATCATCGGTGACAAGCGCAGCGACATCCCCAAGACTCTGACCCGCACCCTGATGGCGGCACAGAAAGCCTCCAGCGCCGAGAAGATCGCCCGCGACGAGAAAATCCCCTCGTTCAACCCGATCGATGTGCGCGATTTCGCCCTGGCGGTCTCCGAGGCGCACCGTATCGCCGGCGGCAAATAAGGACCTTTGGACATCAGCTATATCTGTTTCTATATCCGTTAACCGAAGTCAGGAGATTGTTGAGATGGCAGATGCAATGATCAAGTTGATCCAGGCCCCGGATGCCGAGAAAGACAAGCGGGGCACCCGCCACACTCCGGCCGAGATCTACCAGCAGCCCGAGATGTGGGAACAGACCTATAAAATCTGCGAGGGCATGAAGAGCCAGATCCTCGCTTTCCTGGGCAACGAGACCGACCGCAAGTTCCTGCTCACCGGCGCCGGCACCAGCGCTTTCATCGGCATCTGCCTGGAGAACCTGTTCAACAAGGTCAGCGGCTACGAGGCCCGCGCGGTCGGAACCACCGAGATCATCACCGACCCGGCCGCCACGTTCCGCCCGGGCAAGAAATATTTCCTGGTCCATTTCGCCCGCTCCGGCAACAGCCCGGAGAGCGTGGGCACGTTCGTGCTGGGCGAGCAGAGCCAGGCCGATATCAAGCACATCGTCATCACCTGCAACAAGAACGGCAAGCTGGCGATCATGAGCCAGGCCAAGAAGGACCGCGCCCTGACCATCCTGCTGCCCGAGAAGACGAATGATGAATCCCTGGCCATGACCAGCTCGTTCTCCAGCATGGTGATCGCCGGCCAGTACCTGGCCTCGATCAAGGATAGCGTGGCCTACGGTAAAGTGGTGGCGAACCTGGCCGCGGCCGGCCGCAAAATACTCACCCAGTACACCAGTGACCTGGAGGCCCTGTGCGCCGCCGCTTTCGAGCGCGCCGTGTTCCTGGGCTCCAACACGCTGTACGGCTGCTCCAAGGAGTGCCACCTGAAGCTGCAGGAGGAGACCGACGGCAAGGTGGTGGCCAAGTTCGACAGCTTCCTCGGCCTGCGTCACGGGCCCGAGGCGGTGATCCACTCCAACACCCTGGTGGTCTACCTGATGAGCGAGGAGCCGCTGGTGCACCGCTACGAGCTGGACCTGATGAACGGGGTCAAACACAAGGGTATCGGGATGAAGAAGATCGCGGTCTGCCGCAAGGCCGACGCCGACACGAAAGCCGCCGCCGACCTGGTGATCGAGCACGGCTGCGACATCCCGGACGATTACCTCAGCCCGGCCTATGTGATTGTCGGCCAGTCGCTGGGCGTGTTCAAGTCGCTGAGCGTGGGACTGAAGCCGGACAGCCCCTCGGAGAAGGGTGTGATTACGCGTGTGGTGCAGGGTGTGAAAATCTACGATCACCCGGCGTTTCAGGCCGACGGCTCGCTGAAAGTGATCGCCGGCTGAACGGATCAAGGGCAACCCAAAACTTACGGAGTGGATCGATGTTGAAGGGTAACGCGATTATCGGGCAATCCGGCGGACCGACCTCGGTGATCAACGCCAGCCTCTGCGGCGTGGTCGAGATGGCGGTGCGCCAGGATTTCATCACCGGTGTCTACGGCATGCGCTGGGGCATCGAGGGGTTCATGCAGGAAAACCTGATCGACCTGAAGAAGGAAGACCCCAGCGTGATCGCGGCGCTGCGGCTCACTCCCTCGAGCGCGCTGGGCTCCAGCCGCCACAAGCTGAAGGACGAGGATTTCCCGAAGATACGCCAGGTTCTGGAGAAATTCAACATCCGCTATTTCTTCATGATCGGCGGCAACGACACGATGGACACGATCAACCGGGTCGAGAAATATTGTGTGGCTAACGGCTACGAGTTGCGCGGGATCGGTATCCCCAAGACCGTGGACAACGACCTGCACGGCACCGACCACACGCCGGGCTACGGAAGCGCGGCCCGCTTCGTGGCCCTTTCGGTGCTCCAAGGCGGACTGCTGGCCCGTGACATGCAGAAAGTGGACCAGTACGTGATCTACCAGGCCGTGGGGCGCGATGCCGGCTGGCTGGCCGCCGCCTCGGTCGCGGCCAAGCGCTGCGAATGCGACCCGCCGCACATCATCCTGATGCCCGAGCGCCCGTTCGACAAGGACAAGTTCCTGGCCAAAGTCGAGGAGTGCCATAAGAAATACGGCTTCGTCTCCATTGCCTGCGGCGAGGGCATCGCCTACGCGGATGGCCGTCCGGTGAGCGCCTCCGAGACCCGCGACCGTTTCGGCAACGTCGAGTTCGGCGCCATGGGCGGCACCAGTGCGGCCATGATGCTGCACCGCATGATCTCGGAAAAGTTCGGCTGGCGCGGCGAGTTTCAGGTGGTCGAGTCGCTGCAGATGTGCGGCTCCGACCGCACCAGTGCGCTGGACGTGGCCGAGGCTTTCCTCTGCGGCCAGAAAGCCGTGGAACTGGCGGCCGAGGGCAAGAGCGGCCTGATGGTCTCGCTGCTGCGCGAGGACGGGCACGAGTACCAGACCAAGCTGGGCACCGCGCCCCTGGCCGAGGTGGCCGTGCATTCCAAGCCCATGCCTGACAAGTATATCGACGCTTCGGGCATGTTTGTCACACCGGAGTTCGTCGAATACCTCAAGCCGCTGGTCGGTCCGCTGCCCAGCATGGCCCGTCTGGCCTACCATCCGGTGAAAGCCTGATTGACGGGCAGTGACGTTTGAATTGCCAGAGGGGACGGAGTTTTCAGCCGCCCCCTTTTTTTATCAAATTATTGTCCTCCCGGACCGATTTTTCGGGGGCGCATTTACTCGGCTGAATAAAAACCGTACATTCAGTTGAAAAGTACATTGTGTATTGATTATTTTTATTTGAATAGAAATTGTAATTTGAATAAGCGGTTGGTTTTGTAGATAAAATAGCCGAAAAACCTGAAGAGCGCTTTCCAGAAAATAGAAATACTTTGAGACTATCCTCAGCAGTTGTTTCGAGAAATAATAATCCCGGAAGACGAGACCTCCTCGATGCCGCGCTCAGAACGGGAAAACCTTAGAATATTGCTCGAACGGTACCAGTCCCTGGTGGATCAATCTCCTCTGGCGATTATCCGTCTTGATACCGAGGGCCGGGTCCTGGGATGGAACCGGGCGTGCGAGGCCATGTTTGGCTGGACCGCCGCCGAGGTGCTCGGGAGGAATCTGCAAACCGAAAATCCTGACAAAATCGATGAAATCAGGGCCAATGTCCAGAAGATGAATGCGGGTGAGTCGATAAGCGGCTTGGTGACCCACCGGAGGCACAAGGACGGCTCACGGGTGCCGGTGCGGCTGTTCATATCCCCCCTGCGCGACAAGAGCGGGAAAGCAGTGGAACTGGTCGGGATGTACGAGAACCTGACCGAATCGGCCCGCTCCGCGGAGCAGTTGCGCGAGAAACAGGAGAGCCTCAACCTGGCTTTGGATGCCGCAACCGCCGGTGTCTGGAGCTACAACCTCGCCACCCGTGAAATGTCGTGGGACGACCGGGTGCTCGATATATTTCAGGCGGGTGGGGTCGCTCCCGAGAAACGCCAGGATTTCCTTCGCAACGCAATCGACCCCCAGGACCGGATAAGATTGCAGGAGCGTTTCAACTCGATCGTACGGGAAAAGCTTCACCTCGTGGAGACTTTTTGTATCCGTCTGCTGGACGGCAGAATCAGGTTCATCAGTCTGCGCGGCGATGTGCTGAAGAACGAGAAGGGCGAGGTGGAAAGGGTCATGGGGCTGTGTCTGGACGATACCGAGAAAGTCCAGGCCGCCGCGGAACTCAAGCAGAAAACCGAGGAACTCGACATGTTTTTCGACGTGTCCCCGGACCTGTTCTGCATCGCGGACACCGAGGGCGTCATCCACCGGCTGAATCCGGCCTGGACCAAGGTGCTCGGTTATCCGGTCAAGGAGATGGAGGGACAGCGTTTCATCGAGTTCGTCCATCCCGAGGATGTCGGCACGACCCTGATCGAGCTGCGCAAGCTGGGCGAGGGTAAGGTGGTCTCCAATTTCATCAACCGCTACCGTTGCAAGGAAGGCGCCTATCGCTGGGTGGAATGGCGCTCGGTCCCATACCAGGAGAAACTGATTTTCGCCGCCGCCCGTGATATCACCGACCGGATCGAATCCGACAAGCGGATCATGGAAACACGGGACCGGGCGCAGAAATATTTCGATATTGTGGCAGTGATCCTGTTGATCCTCGATTCCAATGGCCGGATCGCCGACCTGAACCAGACCGGCTGCCGGATCCTGGGCCACCAGCGGGAAAACGTGCTGGGCCTCGACTGGGTGGACAATTTCGTGCCGGCCGAAGACCGCGACCGGTTGCGCGAATATTTCAGGCAGATCATGAACGGCAGGACCGGGTTCGTCGAATACGACGAGAACACGGTGATAAACAGCCAGGGCCAGGAACGGATAATCGCCTGGCACACCACGCAGATCCGAGGCAATGACGGCCGCGTGGCGTTCACTCTCAGTTCGGGGGAGGACATCACCGACCGCAAGCTGGCCGAGGAAGCCCTCCTGCGCAGCGAGCGCACTCTCGAATCGATCCTCCGGACCATCCCGGACATTGTCTACCGCCTCGATCCCGAGGGGAAGATTCTTTTCATAAACGACGCGGTGCGCAATTACGGCTATACGCCCGAGAAGATGCTCGGTCGCGGGATACTGGAGTTCGTGCACCCGGAAGACAGGCAGAGGGCCGTTCACCGGATCAACGAACGCCGCACCCGTGAGCGCCGCACGCGTTCTCTGGAAATCAGATTGATGCAGAAATCAGGCGAAAGCATGGATTTCGAGGTCCATTCAGAGGAGGTGACACAGGAACAACCGGTATTCCTTATTGACGCCGAGGGACTCTACCAGGCAGAAAAACCGAACCACGATTCTTTTATCGGCACCCAGGGCGTGGCCCGTGATATCACTGAGCGCAAGAAACTGGAGCAGCAGCAGCGCGAGCTCGAATCGATGCTGTCCCATTCGCAGAAAATGGAGTCGGTGGGGCGCCTGGCCGGCGGTGTGGCGCACGATTTCAACAATCTGCTCACCGTGATAATCGGCAGCCTGGAGCTGGCGAAAGTGTCGGCCCCCAAAGACGGGATCACCGGCGGCACGGATGACAGCCTGGAGGATGCCCTCAAGGCGGCGGAAAGGGCCCGCGACCTCACCCGTCAGCTCCTGGCTTTCGGGCACAAGCAGGTCCTTTCGGTCAAGACAGTCGGCCTGAACGAGGTCGTGCTCGGGTTCACCAATATCCTCAGCCGCGTGATCGGCGAGAATATCCGGGTCGAGACGTTCCTGCGCGCCGCGCCGGACATGGTGGAGGCCGATATTTCACAGTTGGAGCAGGTGCTGCTCAACCTGGCGGTCAACGCCCGGGACGCGATGAGCGGGGGCGGGATTCTCACCCTGGAGACCGGCAATGTCGACCTGGACGAGGAATACGCCCGCACCCACCCGGAGGCGGCCCCCGGTGAATATGTCCAGCTGGCAGTGAGCGACACCGGCTGCGGGATGGACGAGGGGCTGCGCCGGAGGATTTTCGAGCCGTTCTTCACCACCAAGAATGTCGGGTTCGGCACCGGCCTGGGGCTGTCGATGGTCTACGGCATAGTCAAGCAGCACGGCGGCAGTATCTGGGTTTACAGCGAGGTCGGTGTGGGCAGCACGTTCAAGATATACCTGCCGCGGGCGGCCTCCGGCGCAGTCGCGGCAGGCGGCCAGCCCCGGGCCGAGAGCCGTCGTGCCGAGGGCGAGTCGGTGCTGGTGGTCGAGGACGACCCTACTGTCCGTGAAACCCTGCGCCAGTTGCTGGGCCACCTGGGCTACCACGCGCTTATCGCCGCCAACGTGGAGGAGGCGGTGGTCCTGGCCAACGCGAACTCTCCACTGCAAGTCCTTCTCACCGATGTCATCCTGCAGGGCGGCACCGGCCGGGATGTGCTCGAAAAAGTCAGGGCCATCCATCCAGAGGTGCGCCCGGTGTTCATGTCCGGCTACACGGATGACGTGATAGCGCATCACGGGGTGCTGGACCAGGGAGTGCTTTTCCTGCAGAAACCTTTCAACGCCGAGACGCTGCACCGCAAGCTGCGCGAGGCCCTCGGCGGCTGAGAACGCCCGCCGGACAGCCTAAAGGTAGTCCTCCCGCGGCGGGCAGAACACGTCCAGCACCTTGCCCGCCTCGCGCACCTTGGCCCCGTGGACCACATCCGGCGGGGCGTAGTAGCTGTCGCCGGCTTGCAGTATCCGGGTTTCCCCGCCCACGGTCAGCTCGTACTCGCCGCTCACGATATAGCCCACCTGCTCGTGCGGATGGCTGTGCATCGGCAGCAGGGCATCCTTTTCGAAACTGAACTCCACCGACATCAGCTTGCCCGCGCTCAGGCAGACCCGGCGCACCACGCCGCCGCCCAGGTTGGTGACAACGGTTTCCTCTCTGGTCTTAAGCATCCTGCCGCTTCTCCTCTCTGTCCTGAAATAAATACGCCGTCCCCGGCCCGGCCGGTAAACGGCGAATGAATGGGAACGGGTCAATCACGCTCGACTCATTCCTGCAAAAAGCGTTTGTAGTCCTTGTACGGGGCCGGGTCGTGCTCCGTGGCCAGCAGCCGGTCGATGGGATACATCATCTCCTGGCGGCTGTAGCAGCTTATCTCCAGGTGGCCGCTGTCCATGCGGATCGCGTCCTCCGGGCAGGCCTCCACGCACAGGCCGCAGTAGACACACTTGCCCATGTCGATGGTGAAGCTGGCGGCCTGCTTCTCGGTCTCCGGGTCGGGGTGTTCCTTGGCCACGATGTAAATACACTTGGCCGGGCAGATCGTCTCGCACATCATGCAGCCCACACAGCGCGGGCCGCCGCCCTCGCGTCTGGTCAGGTAGTGCGCGGTGCGCAGTCGCCAGTGGTAGCCGCGATGCTGCTCCGGGTACTGGATCGTCACCGCCCCCTTGCGCCGGGTCTTGATCCCCACGGCGTTCAGGATGTGCAGGCTGAGGTTCACCACGAAATGACGGTTGGTGATCCAGAGTCCGCGCAGAATCTCGGGCAGCCAGATACGCTCCAGGAAAGTGAGCTTGCGGCGGAACTCGATCTTTTTGACAGTGATGGCCAAAACAGCCTCCGCTTGCGGCGGAACTCAGAGATTCAGCACCGCCAAAACTATCGCGGTGACAATTATGTTGGCAAAGGCCAGCGGCAACAGGAATTTCCAGCCCAGGTGCATGAGCTGGTCGTAGCGGAACCGCGGCAAGGTCCAGCGCACCAGCATCAGCACGTAGATCACGATACAGACCTTGACCGCGAACGCCGCGGCACGGAGCGCCCAGACCAGCCACGCCGCCAGGGGCAGCACGCTCGCCCCGCCGAAAGCTAAACCGCTGTCGGACAGCCAGGGAACCTGCCAGCCGCCCAGGAACAACGTGGTGGCCAGGCAGGCGATGAGTATCTTTTCCACGAAATCGGTGAACATGAACGCACCGAAACGCATGCTCGAGTATTCGAGCTGGAAGCCGATGATCTCGCTCTCGCCCTCGGGCAGGTCGAACGGGATGCGCTTGGTCTCGGCCGTGCCGGCGGTCAGGAAAATGAGGAACGCCAGGGGCTGGACCACAATGCCCCAGAGCGGCAGCCAACCCTGGAAATAGCCGCCCTGCCAGAGAACGATCTGCTGCATGTTAAGGCTGTTGTATACCAGCAGCGGGCCCACCGCCGCGGCGGCCAGGGCCACCTCGTAGCTTATCATCTGGGCCGTGGCGCGCATCGAGCCCAGCAGGGCGTAGTTGTTGTTGCTCGACCAGCCGCCTAACACCACGCCGTATACTGTCATGCCCATCATGGCGAACACGTACAGAATGCCGATCTCCGGGTTGGCGATCTGGAGCGAGAACCCGGCGCCCAGCACCGTGATCGTCGGGGAGAACGGGATCACCGCGAAGCCTAACAGGGCGAAAGTCCAGGCGATAAACGGGGCCAGCACGAACAGGGCGCGGTGCTCCGTACGCGGGATGAACTCCTCTTTCATGAACATCTTAAGGCCGTCAGTCATGATATGGAACAGGCCCAGAAGGCGGAAACCCAGGATGTCCGCGCGGTTGGCGCCGATACGGTCCTGCATCAGGGCGCTCTGCTTGCGCTCGACCCAGGTAAGGAGGCCGCCGAAAGAGAGCACTCCGGTCAGGACCGCCCCGGCTTTGGCCGTATCGATCAGGATTTCGGGCAGCATGTCGGGAAACATCGTGTCAGGCTCCGCAGGAACAGGGGATCACTTTTTCACCGGGCAGCCGGCCGGGCCGATTGACTCGTAGCTCAGGCCGGCCAGTTGCGGGACCGTTTCGGCCAGGCGCTGGAACACCTGCTCCGGCCCCTCGAACTCGTACTCACCGCCCAGGGTCTCGCCCAGACGGCGCAGGATTTCCCAGCCCGGCAGCGATTCGCCCGCTGGGTCGAACGCCCGGCGCTGGAGCTGAATGCGGCCCTCGAAATTGGTCACAGTGCCCTCGCGCTCGGCGAACGTGGCGGCCGGCAGCACAAGGTCGGCCCGCTGCGCGGTGGCACAGTCGTTGTGACCCAGGTAGATCAGGGTGTCCACTTTCTCCAGGGCGGCGTCCCAGCCCTGGCCTGCCTCGCCGGTCAGGCCGGTCAGGTCGGTGTAGCAGACCAGCAGCGTGCCGATACGGCCCTCCAGGGCGGCCCGTTTCAGTTGCGCCAGGTCCATGGACTTGTCCTCGCCCAGGCCCAGAGCCCGCGCCCCGAAGGTGTTGGGGTTCTTGTCGGCGCGGCGCAGAAAGTCATCCTCGGTGGGCTCGAACGGGGTCGCCGCGCTGAACGCGGCCCGCCAGCCGGGAAGGCGCTCATCGCAGACTTTCTTGAGCAGGAACAGCTCCTCGTTGGAGGCCTGGGGCGAGACCAGCACGGCCAGATCACGCTCCTGCGCGGAGGCGGCGGCCAGCATACGCTCGGCGGCTATTGCCAGGGCCGCGGGCCAGTCGATTGTCTCGGACGCTCCATCCACCCGGCGCAGCGGCGCGCTCAGGCGGTCGGGGTCATCGATATACTTGAAGCAGAACCGGCCCTCATCGCAAATCCACCACTTGTTGACCTCGGCGTTGAAACGCGGCTTCAGGCGCACCACCTTGCGGCCCTCGTTCTTCCAGGGACGCTTGATGTTGTAGTGGATGAAGATGTTACAGCCGCGGGAGCAGCGCGGGCAGACCGATTCGGCGGTCTGCTGATACCAGGAACGGGTCTTGAACCGGCTGTCGCGGCTGGTGAGCGCACCAACCGGGCAGATATCGACCACGTTGCCGGCGTAGGGGTTGTCCACCTGACGGCCGGAGAAAGTGTCGATCACCTCGCGGTCGCCGCGCTTGAACATCCCCAGCTCGTGGCTTTTCGAAACCTCGCGGCAGAACCGCACGCAGCGGCTGCACAGAATACAGCGCTCCTGGTCGAGCATGATATTGGGGCCGACCGGGAAAGCTTTCTTGGTCTTGCGGACCTTGTTCTCACGGATGCGCGAGGTGTACAACCCGTGGAGCATGTAGTATTCCTGCAAGCCGCACTCGCCGGCCTGGTCGCAGACCGGGCAGTCGGTGGGGTGGTTGACCAGATGGAACTCCAGGATCGACTTGCGCGCCCGCTTGACCCGCTCGGTGTCCGTGTGCACCACCATGCCCTCGCCCACGGTCATGTAGCAGGAAATCTGGAGCTTGGGAATCTTCTCTATCTCCACCAGGCACATGCGGCAGGCCCCGGCGATGGACAGCCCCGGGTGGTAGCAGTAGTGGGGGATCATGATCCCCACGCTCCTGGCCGCTTCCAGGATCGTGGCGCCCTCGGCGAACTCGTACTCGCGCCCGTCGATGGTGGTTTTCACCATTTTGGTTTCGCCGCCGCTCACCGGGTGGCTCCTTCCGCACCGGGCGAGGCGATCTCGCCCGAGGGGACATACTTGCGCGACAGACGGGCCTCGAACTCGGGCCGGAACTTGCGGATGAAGCTCATCACCGGCAGAGAGGCGGCATCGCCCAGCGGGCAGATCGTGTTGCCGCCGATCATCTCGGCGATGTCGACCAGGTTGTCCAGGTCCTGGCTCGTGCCGTTGCCGCGGTAGACACGCTCCATGATCCGGGTCATCCAGCCGGTGCCCTCGCGGCAGGGGGTGCACTGGCCGCAGGACTCGTTGGAGTAGAACTTGCAAATCCTATAGAGCACCTTGACCAGGTCGGTGTCCTCGTCCATTACGATCATCCCGCCCGAGCCCAGCATGGAGCCCAGCTTGGCCAGGCTGTCGAAATCGAGCGAGACGTCGATCTCAGCCGGGGTGAGCACCGGGCAGGAGCTGCCTCCAGGGATTACGGCCTTGAGTTTCTTTCCGCCTCGGATGCCGCCAGCCAGGTCGTAGATCACCTCGCGCATCGGGGTGCCCAGGGCGCACTCGTAGATACCGGGGCGGTTGACATGCCCGCTCACCCCGAACAGCCGCGCGCCACCGTTGCGCTCGATCCCCACCTTGGCGAACTCTTCCGGCCCGATATCCAGCACCACCGGCACGTAGGAGAGGGTTTCCACATTATTGACCAGGGTGGGGCGGCGGAACAGGCCTTTGACCGCCGGGAACGGGGGCTTGAGCTTGGGCCAGCCCTTGTAGCCCTCCAGGCTGGTCAGAAGGGCGGTTTCCTCGCCGCAGATATAGGCCCCGGCGCCGCGGTGCACGGTCACATGCACGCTGCGTCCGCTGCCCATGATCCTGTCGCCCACGTAGCCGGCTTTCCTGGCCTCGTCCAGGGCGTTTTTCAGCACCCGGTAGGGTTCCCAGTACTCGCCGCGGATGTAGACGAACACCTCATGCGCACCCACGGCCAGGGCCGCGATTGTCAGGCCCTCGATAAGCAGGTGCGGCGCGCGCATGATGATGTGCCGGTCCTTGAACGTGCCCGGCTCCGATTCATCCGCGTTCACCACCAGGTACTTGGGCGGCTCGGCATCCTTGGGCACGAAACCCCATTTCATGCCGGTGGGGAACCCGGCCCCGCCCAGGCCGCGCAGGCTGGAGGCCTTGAGCGTGGCGATTATTTTCTCGCCGGTCCATTCCTCCTCAACTATCCGCCGCAGACGGGAGTAGCCGCCCACGGACTCGAACACCGGGAGCTTCTCGCAGCCCGGGGTCTCGAAATATTTCGTAATCAGCTTGACCTGACCCATCTATCACTCCAGGCTGTCGAGCAGCTCGTCGAGTTTCTGCACAGTGAGGTTTCCGTGAAACTTGTGGTCCACCAGCACCACCGGGGCCATCTCGCAGGCGCCCAGGCACTCCACGGTCCAGAGCGTGAAGCGGCCATCCGCCGTGGTCTGCCCCGGCTCTATCCCCAGGCGCTCCTTGAGGTGCGCCACCAGTCCCTCGGCCCCGCAGAGCATGCAGCTCACGTTGTCGCAGAGCATCAGGTGGTGACGGCCCACTGGCTCCTGGATGTACATGTTGTAGAAAGTGACCACCTCGTGGACATAGCTGGCCGGCAGGTCCATGATGCCTGCGATGTAAGTCTCGGCCTCGGGGCTCACGCACCCGAACTCCTCCAGGGCCATATGTATGACATCGCCCAGCGCGGCCTTGCGGTCCGGAAGACGCTGCATCAGGCTCCGGATCAGTTGCAACTGCTCGTCGCTGAACGCAATCGGCTTATCGGTTTTCATCGTTCTTTCCGTGGAAAGGCGGTGAATGAAAATCGCATTATATTTACAGATTCACCCATTATCGGGACCAGCCGGGCGAACACAAGGTTCGCCCCTACGACAACGCTGGGCAGCACTGTACAGGCCGGCGACCAGCTTCCCCCCTTTAGCAAAGGGGTGGCAGGGGGGATTTAACCCAACAGTACGCCTTATCACCGCTTGGTGCTGCCATCCCCTGTGCAGCAGGCAAACAAGACAGAGGAAAGAGAATGATTAATTCTGCTAAATCCCCCTCAATCCCCCTTTGTCAAAGGGGGAGGTAAGGCCCAAACCTCACCCTGCCACAGTCTTGTCACCCACTCAACGGTCCAACTCACCGGCGATCATGTTGATCGAGCCGAAAGTCGGGATTATGTCGGCCACCATGCCGCCGGTTATCATCTCGTGCAGGGCGGCCATGGGGAAGAAACAGGGCCCGCGGCAATGGGCGCGCCAGGGGCGGCCCTCGCCGTTGGAGACCATATAGAACCCCAATTCGCCGTTGGCCCCCTCCACCGCGTGGTAGGCCTCGCCCTTCGGCGGGCGCACCCCCCAGTAATCCATGATGAGCATGAAATGGCCCATCAGGCCCTCGATGTTGCCGTAGGTCTCCTCCTTGGGCGGCAGCATCATGCGACGGTCGGTGCTGCGGCTCACCCCGGCGGCGGTGACCCGGTCGGTCCCGTCCAGGGTGAGGTCCACCCTGGCCTTGGAGCCCACATTGTCCGCCACGCGGGCGCGCTTGAACTCCTCCACCATCTGCGCCCCGGTCAGCTCGCGGCCGTATGGGTCCACGGCCACCGCCCCGGCGGGCATCCTGTCCAGGGCCTGGAGGATGATGCTTATGCTCTGGCGCATCTCCTCCATGCGCACCAGATAGCGCGCGTAGTTGTCGCCGTCCTCCACCACCGGCACCTCGAAATCGAGCTGGTCGTAGACCAGATAGGGCTTCACCCGCCGGATGTCGTAGGGCACGCCCACGGCGCGGATCAGGGGCCCCGTGATCCCGTAGGACAGCGCACGTTCGCGGCTCAACACCCCGATGTCCTTGGTGCGGTCGAAGAAGATACGGTTGCGGGTGAGGAGCTTGTCCACCTCGTCGATCACCTCGCGCACCTGACCCAGCACCTTTTTGGCTTTCCCGGCGAAACCCTCGGGCAGATCGGCTTTCACGCCGCCGATACGGATGTAGGTGGCCATGATCCGTCCGCCGGAGACCCACTCGATCAGGTCGTAGAGGTACTCGCGGGCTTTCATGAAATAGAGGAACGCGGTCATCGCGCCCAGCTCCATGGCCGAGGCGCCGATGCAGGTGAGATGGTCGACTATGCGGGCGATCTCGGAGACCACCACGCGCACGTACTGGCAGCGCTCGGGCACGGTCACGCCGAACAGCTTCTCGGCGGCCATGGCCCAGCCCACGTTGTTGAGCATCGAGCTGACATAGTTCAGGCGGTCGGTGTAGGGGAAGGCCATGGTCCAGCTCACGTTCTCCACGTCCTTCTCGAAACAGCGGTGCAGGTAGCCGATCTCCACCTCGGCCGAGCGCACGATCTCGCCCTCCAGAGCGGTGACAATGCGGATCACCCCGTGCATGGCCGGGTGGGAGGGACCCACGTTGAGCAGCATGCTCTCGCTGCGTAGTTGGCCTGTGGTCTGGCTGCTGTCCGTGTCGCTCATGCTCGGGTCATCTTTCCGTAGAATCTTTTCTCAGTTTTTCGGGCCGATCAGCGGCTGACGGCGATTGATCGGGTAGTCCTTGCGCAGCGGGTGGCCGACAAAGGAGTCGTACATCAGCAGGCGCTTGAGGTTCGGGTGGCCCTCGAACACCACGCCGAACATGTCCCAGCACTCGCGCTCCAGCCAGTCGGCCACCGGGTAGAGGTCGCTGAGCGTGGCCACGCGGCAGTCCTCCTCCGGCACGGTCACCTTGAGGCGCAGCCTCTCGTTGCGCTCCAGACTGTGCACCTGGTAGACCACCTCGAAACGCGGCTTGCGGGGAAGGTAATCCACACCGCACAAGTCGATCAGCATGTTGAAATCCAGCTCGGACGTGTCGCGCAGGAAGGCCACGATCTCGTGCAGGCTGTCGCGAGTCACCACGGCCACCAGATCGCCCTTGTCCTGTCCGGACTCGATAACCGCCGCGCCGAAACGGGCGGTCAGGCTGGCGAGCGTGCTGTTTTCAACCGGTTCGAGCATCCGTTCAATTCCGTGAATGATTGTTTATAACGCCGGCATATCGTTCAACCGGCGGTTCAGTATTCCTGTTTCTGTCTGGCGATCTTTTCCTGCAGCAGCATCATGCCCTGGATCACGGTCTCGGGCCGCGGCGGGCAGCCGGGGATGTAGACATCCACGGGGATGATCGTGTCGATCCCCTGGACCGTGGCGTAGTTGTCGTAGAACCCGCCGGTGCAGGTGCAGACCCCGAACGCGATGACCCACTTGGGCTCGCACATCTGGTCGTAGACCCGTCGCAGCACCGGGGCGATCTTGTGGCTGATCGTGCCCACCACGAACAGCAGGTCGGCCTGACGGGGGGTGAAACGCGGGAAAGCCATGCCGAAACGGTCGAGGTCGTAGTGCGAGCTGGAGAGCGACATGTACTCCATGCCGCAGCAGGCAGTGACAAAGGGGTAGGGGAACACCGAGTACTTGCGCGCCCAGCCCACCACCTTGTCCAGGCGCGAGGTGACCCAGTTTTCGCCGCCAAGCATCGGTTTCAGCGCCATTCCATGCCCCCTTTCAGCCACTCGTAGAGCAGGGCGAAAGTGAGCAGGAACAGGAAGATCAGCACGGCCAGCAGGCCATAGGCGCCCACCGCGTTGCGCGCGGCGATCCAGGGATAGAGGAACACCACCTCGATGTCGAAGACGATGAACAGGATCGCGGTGACATAGAAATGCACCGGGAACGGTCGTCCCGGCTCCTCGAACGGCGCCCGCCCGCACTCGAACGGGGTTTCCTTGGTCTTGTCGGTCCGGGGCCTGGGGCCGCAGAGCGCGGCCAGGCCCAAGGCGGCCCCGACCATCACCGCGGCGATAACGATTGTGATGACTACTGGAATGAAACTCTGCATCTGGAGCGCCTGGTATCCTTGTGGCAAGGGGTTCAGAGGCCGGTGCGAATTAATTTATTTTACAGTTTGGCCGCACCTTTGTCCAGTAAAAAACCCGGCATTCTTCCGGCTGTTTAACTACCGGGCATTTGCCGGGGTTACGTAAAGTCTTCAACACAATATGCTATTCCATCCCTACTAAGTTGCATTTAGCTGTCTTTTCAATCGAAACTGATTCCGCCCCACCTGCTATGGGCTAAAACAGCCAACTCCTGCGTAGGGCGGGTATTAAACCCGCCCCTGCATTTGATTCTTGGAGGTTTCCTATGTGACAGGCTCCTGCGCCTGCCCTGACCTGTTCGGGCGGCCACAGGGGGCCGCCCCTACGGTAGTTATCCTCGGGCGGTGCGGGCGCAAATCGATGTCAGATGTGTATCGCCTGCCCCAGACAGTCGGCGGCGGCCTCGGCCACGGCCTCCGAGAACGTGGGGTGCGGATGGACCGCCCGGTGCAGGGCGGCGGCATCCAGGTCGAGCCAGCGGGCCAGCGACAGCTCGGGGATCAGCTCCGTGGCCTCCGGGCCGATCAGGTGTGCTCCCAGCAGCTTTCCGGTTCCGGAGTCGATCACCAGCTTGGCGAACCCATCCGTGTTGCCCGAGGCCAGGGCCTTGCCCAGGGGCCGGAACGGGAACCGTCCCACGCGCACCTTGAACCCGGCCGCCTCGGCCTTTTTTTCGGTCAGGCCGATGCTGGCCACCTGCGGCTCGCAGTAGATCGCGCCGGGGATAAGGCCGGGCGCGGGGCGGAGGGCCGGGAGACCGCAGAGGGAGTCCACCGCCACCAGGGCCTCCCGCGAGGCGGCATGGGCCAGGAGCGGCGCGCCGATGCAATCGCCGATGGCGCTCACCCCCTTGGCAGCGGTGCGGCAAGTGTCATCCACCCGGATGAACCCGCGTTCGGTCTCCACCCCCGCAGCCTCCAGCCCGATCCCCTCGGTGTTGGCGGCCACGCCCACGGCCAGGAGCACTTTCTCAGTATCTATCTCCGTGCTGCCGGAGGCGGACTCCACAGTCACCCGGCAGAGGCCGCCCTCGCGGCTCAGGCTGGTCACTTTCGCTCCGGTGATGAACTTGATCCCGCGCTTGGTGAATATCCTGTGCAGCTCCTCGCTCACCTCCTCATCCTCCAGCGGCAGGATACGCTCCAGCAGCTCGACCACGGTCACGGTGACGCCGAAAGAGTTCAGCATGTAGGCGAACTCGATCCCGATAGCGCCGGCGCCCACGATCAGGACCGAGCGGGGCAGCTCGGGAAGGGCCAGGGCCTCGCGGCTGGTGATCACGCTGGTCCGGTCGATCTCCAGGCCCGGCACGGCCCGGGGATGGCCGCCCACGGCCAGGATTATATCCTTGGCTGCGAGTTCCAGCTCTCCGTTTTCACCTTTCACTCCCATCTTGCCGCGGCCCAGCAGTTCGCCCCGGCCCTCGACCACCGTGATCCCATTCTTTTTCATCAGGTAATTCACGCCGCGGCGGGTGCGGTCGGCCACCTGACGGCTGCGCTTGACTATGGCGCTCCAATCGAAACCCGGCTCTGCGACTTTCAGCCCGAAGTCCCCGGCGCGCAGGATATCCTGGTAAAGCTGGGCGCTGCGCAGGAGTGCTTTGCTGGGCACGCAGCCCCAGTTGAGGCAGACCCCGCCCAGGGCCTCCCGCTCGACCAGGGCCACGCTGCGGCCGAGCTGGGCGGCGCGGATAGCGGCCACGTAGCCGCCGGGGCCACCGCCCAGGACCAGAATATCGAAGCTGCTCTGTACGTCTGACATGGCGACTCCAATTACGGACAAATTGTTTTCTGTGTCGGGTCGAGTCCGGCCTGCCGTTCTCCGGTGGCGCCCATCGGCCAGTCGCTTCCGGAAGCGCACTCTATTTAGTATGAAAATGAGCCGGTCGTGTCAATTGTTTTGCCGCGTGAGTGGCTGAAATCTCGGTGCTGCCCGTGATCGGGAGCGGCCCGCCACGGTGTGGCGCCGGCCGAGCGACTTGAATAAATCGACGTAAATGGCTATCTTTTTAGCTTGTCCGGTACGACTCCGTCGGGTGCCGGCCCACGGAGAAGCCCTGATCTGAAAAAGAGTGCAAAACGGAGCGAAGATTGATTGCTGTGATCGGTAAATCCTTTCTGGCCACCCTCGCGGCGCTGATCCAGATCGCCCTGGTGATCGGGGCCTCGGCGTTCCTGGTACGGCGAAAGGTGTTCGACGAGAACCACATCCGGGCCCTGAGCGGAATTGTGGTCAATCTGTCCCTGCCCTGCCTGATATTCGGCAGCATCATGCGCGATTTCAACGTGGCCGAGTACCACGACTGGTGGAAATTTCCCCTGCTGGGTATCTTGACCGTGGTGTTCGTCCTGCCTCCCTCCTGGCTGATTTTCCGCGACCAGCACGAGCACGGACGGGCCCTGAGCGCCCTGACCACGTTCCAGAACGCGGGCTATCTGGTGCTGCCGATCGGCGAGATACTGTTCCCGGACCAGTTCCACCGGTTTTCGATCTACCTGTTCCTGCTGCTTCTGACCTACAACCCGCTGCTCTGGAGCATCGGCAGCTACCTGATCTCGCACCGCAAGGGCAACCGTCTGCGCCCGGGCCAGCTGATCACTGTCCCGTTCGTGGCGACCCTGGCCGCGATGTTCATGGTGTTTACCGGCCTGCGGGTCTGGTTCCCGACGATCATACTCAGCCCGGTGGAGATGATCGGGCGCTCCTGCGTGCCGCTGGCCACGGTGGTGCTTGGCCTGACCATCGGCTCGCTGCACGTGCAGCGGATGCCCTCGGTGTTCAACATCACGCGGGTGGCGCTGATCAAGCTGGTGGCCATTCCCTTGGTAATGTTCGCGGTGCTGAAATACACCTCTTTCAGCAGCGGGCCGCTGGAGAGTTCGTTCTGGATGCTGGAGATGTCCTCGCCGCCGGCGACCGGGCTGGCGCTGCAGGCCGTGCATTTCGGCGGAGATGAGCACCTGGTCTGCGGGGTGCTGGTGATCTCCTATCTGATCGCGCTTCTGACCATGCCGCTGTTTTTCAGCCTGACGCAGGTTCTACTCTGAGCCGCAGAGGGGACGGGTTCGAGCCGTGAATGCCCTGACCAGGATAAGCCGGAGGGACTTTCTGACCGCCCTGGGAGTACTCCCGGCAGGGGGCGCGATCCTGCTTGCCAGCGCCTGCCGCGGACGGGGCGGCGGGATCGAGGTGGGGCGGGACGGGTTTGTGATCGACAGCCGTGTGTATCCTCTCTACAGCGGGACAGTGCACTACTGGTGCCACGAGCCGGCGCGCTGGCCCGAGCTTCTGGACAACCTGTCCCGTCTGGGGCTGATCACCCTGAGAGTGGACATTCCCTGGTCACTGCACGAGCGCGCGCAGGGCGGATTCGATTTCGGCTCCGGGCGGGCGGAGCTTGACCTGGACTCTTTCCTCAAGCAGGCCGCCACGCGAGGTATGAGAGTGCTGGCCCGTCCCGGACCGTTCCAGGGCCACGAGGTCCAGGACAACGGCATCCCGCGCCGCGTGCTGTTCGACCCGCGGGTGCCGGCTCGCGGCAGCGACGGCAACATGGAGATACATTTCGGACGCAACGGGCAGTACCCGCTGCCGAGCTGTTTCAGCCAGGCTTTCGAGGACGAGGTCGGGTCCTGGTTCGACCTGGTGGGGCAGCTTCTCAAGCGCCACCTTTGCAGCGCAGGCGGTCCGGTGATCGGGGTGCAGGTGGATGACGGCGCCGGCCTTTTCATACACTCGCGCTACGTTTACAGCCTCGACTACAGCCTTCCCGCCCTGGACAGCTACCGTAGCTGGCTGGCCGGCCTCTACACCGACATCGAAGAGCTGAACAACGCCTACGGCAGCGACTACCCCTCGTTCGAGTCCGTGGAGCCGCCGCGGCGCTTCGAGGCCGAGAACCCGCACGAACTGCCCCGCCATCTCGACTGGGTGGAATTCCGCGAGGTCTCCATCGCCCGTCACCTCGACCGTCTGGCCAGCATGCTGGTCAAGCGCGGGGTGGAGGGCGTGCCGGTGTTCGCCGCCCTGCCCTCGGGTTTCCGCGCTCCGTTCAACCCGGAAGCGGTCGAGAGTTCGCATGACATCGCTTTCGCCGGGTTCGACAACTCCGGCTCCGGGACGCTGGATTACCTCACCGAGCGGCGCAGCGCAAAGATGGCCTCCGGGATCAGCCGTTACCCGTTCCACTCGGGTTTCACTCTCGGCGCAGCTCTGGAGAACGCCAATGTCCCACTCACTCCGGAGGAGTTCGAGTTCCTGGCCCTGACCGCTGTGATGCAGGGTCTGCGGGGATTGAATTTTCATCTTGCGGCCGAGGCGGACAACTGGACCGGCGGGGCTTTCACCCGGGACTGCCGGGTGCGCGGGGAGTACTGCGAGCCGTTGCGCCGGGTCGTTCGCTTTCTGCGCGAGAGCCGCTTCCAGGATTATTCCAAGCAGGCCGAGACTATCGTGCTGTTCAACCGCGGCCTGGACCGTCTGAGCGCCGCCCTGGAACACCGCCGCGACATGGCCGGCCTGGACCTGGGCGGGGAGGTGTTCAACGAGACCGCGGACCTGGGCCTTCTCAACTCGCCCGAGACCTGCACGCTCTGGCTGGACCAGGCTACGGAACTGATGCGCGAGGTGGGTTTCGACTGGGATTGCGGCGATTCTGCCATCTCCGCCGAGCGGCTCTGCTGCTACAAGGTGGCGATCCTCTCTTGCAGCGATTATCTCGACCGGCGGGAGATCGAGACCCTGCGGGCGTTCGTGTCCAAAGGCGGGGCGCTGGTGTTCGGGCCGGGACGGCCTTATCTGGACCAGAGCATGCACCGCAACCTTCAGGTGGAGAACTTTTTCGCCGGTGCGATGCCTCTGGCCGACTATCTGGCCCCGGCCGGACGAACCCAGGCGGCCAATCTCAGCCTGATCCAGATGGAAAGCCCGCACGAGGTGGGCCGCCTGATTAAGACCCTGGGCATCTCGCCCCGTTTTACCCGGGCGAACACGAGCCTGGACCTGTCGTTTTTCCAGAACCTGGAGGGCGCGGGTCTTCTTTTCGTGGCCAACAGCAGCGACCGCCCGCAGCACAGCGACATTTTCTTCCAGGGCCTCCTGACTGTCACCCCGTACGGCCGGGCGGAGGCCTCTGTCATGGAGGGAAGCCTCAGAGTGGAGCTGGCGCCGCGCAGCCTCGCAATCTGGGAGGTGCGCCCGTGATCTCGCCCCGGATGACAGTCAGGGAAATCGACCCGCGCGGTTGGAGCGCCTATGTCGGTTATCTGCAGAAAATCTCGCAGCGGGCCCCCCAGGCGGTGCTCTGGCACGAGGACGGCATCCCGCGGCGGTTCGTGCTGGACGGGGAGGCGCGACAGTTCGGGCTTTCCCGTATCACGGACGCCCGGATCAGCGCCCGGCTGATCTACGACAACAACAGCTACCGGGTCCGTCGTGTGATTATCACCGACCGCGACAGCTACGACAACCTCTGCGCGGCCCAGAACCTCACCCCGGCCCCGGATGAGGGACGCTATGCTTTCCTGGCGCGGGTGATCGAAGCGGTCAAAGCCTGTCAGAACGAGAAATTCGGGATATACCCGGAACTCAGCCTCGACCGCGGGCCGGTCGGGTTTCAGGCCATGAGCGATTTCCTGCGGCAGAACATGAGCGTGGCGGGGACTTTCCTGCTCTCGGTCTTTGCGGAGGAGAACCTGTCGTTCAGCCTGATCGCATCGGTGGAACAGGGCGAAGTGACCCTGGTCACCAGCCTGGACCGCTACGCCGGTAGCTGGGCTGCGGTCGATTTTTCGGCCGAGAGCCTGGACCGCGCCGCGGAGATGATCTCGGGCGAGTTGGGCCCTCTGGCCGGGGGACTGTTCATCCAGGAGCGCGATTTCACCCGTCTGTTCGACGGCGCCGGGCACGCCGAGTTCCCCTCGGCGCTGATTCTGGGGGGACTGGCTTTCGGCTACTCCCAGCTACCCGGAGTGGTCGAGAACACACTGCTCCACACGGCCGGGCTTTTCGCCTACGCTCCGGACTGGGCCTACTGAGCGGGCCTGGGGTGCGGGGGGGGCCGCGCCGCCGCCGTGAAACGGCGGGCGGCTGCGCACGCGGCGCCTCCGGCGCCCGGCGCGGCCCCCAGTCCGCGGCCCGAGTCTCCTGACCGTACCTAAACCTCCCGCAAACCGCATCGCACACTCCGCAATCACGGCTTGGGCGGCAGAAGAAGGTCTTTCATGCGCGAGGCGTAGGGCTCCAGCGGCCCCCACTTGGGCGAGGGCAGGCTCTGGTACCAGTAGGCCGTGGCGCAGACATCCTGCGGCGCCTCGAAATTCCGCCAGATATCCTCGCTGTAATCCGCCGGGTTGAAAGGCTTATGCGTGTCGACCATCTCCGGATAATTCTCCGGGCTCACTTTCTCTTTTAGCTGCTCGGTCATGGCGCCTTGCATCTGCTGAAGGTCGACCTGGATTTCTTTCTGGAAATACACCGGGTCTGGCACGTGGAAGCGGTAGAACCCCCAGACCCCGTTACCGCCGTCACCCAGAAGGCAGCCCTGGTAGAGGTGGTTGAACGGCCCCAGGCCCCAGGCGCTTCCCAGCAGGTCCTCGGTGCCGGTTCCCACCAGGGTGGGATACTCGCGGTCGCCGTCCAGGTAGATTTTCATCTCGCCCTCGCCGAACCATGTCGGCTGGCCGAACTGCCCGATAGCGCGCACCCCCACGTTGCAGCCCAGGTACCGTCCGCGGCCCTCGACCCGCGGCAGGATCTGGAAATCCTTCTTGGGCGTGGTGGGGTTCTCACGACGGTAGCGGGCGTGGAAATAGCAGAAATCCGCGGGCAGATTGTCGCCCACGGTGCAGTCGATGTCGTAGAACAGCGAGCCGGCGCTCTCGGGGGCCTGGTTTTCGATCGTGACCCGGGCGTGTGTCTTGAACGGCATGGGGACAAAGCAGTTGAAAGAGCGGCCCTCCGGATTGGAGAACAGGGCGCTCTCGAACGCCGCCTGACGGGCGAACGGGATGCCGAAGAAATCCTGCAGCGGGGCCTCGACCGAGGGGTAGTCCTGGTCCTCCCAATAGATACGCAGCACCAGGCCGCGCAGGTTCTCCGGCTTGTTGCGCACAGTCATCCAGATACGGCGGATGATGCCCGGTCCCTGGATGTCGGCCAGGGTGACAGTCTCGCCCGAGGCGATCTCGCGGGCCGCCGCGCCCTTGCGGGTCTGGTTTGTCTGTCCGCCCGCGCCTTTGGCTGCGGTGGGGTTCTCGAAAGAATACCAGCGCGTGCTGACCCCGGCGGGCGCCTGGAACAGCTCCTCTGCCGCGAGGGATGAGAGGGTCAGAAAGAGCAGTAGGATCAGGCTGACAGTCAAACGGTTCATGGCTTTTCTCCCTGGAATGGGTGGTGGAGGAACGGCGGCCTGGTTAGCCTCTGGGAAATGTAAACGGCTCGTGCCTCTGGTTCAACGGTAACTTTTTCTGCGGGTTGTCTGTCAATCTGTCTTGTCGTGGTGGGATAATTCTGATATTATTTCCCCAATGCTGAAACAGGAAAAACTGCTTAATAATTGAACCGTCGGCCAGTTCCCCGAGTCTGATTGTTTGGAAGATGAAACTCGGGGTTCCGGCTGGCGGGTGCGCGTAGGAGCAATGACAGGCCGGAGACAGAAACTACAAGGACCTGCGGATGGAAAGTCCCCTGGCCGGGGCGATAATAGAGGATGAAACCGCCCTGGTGGACAGACTTCAGTCTGGTGACCCCGAGGCCATCGACGAGGTGGTGGATGCGTTCAGCAAGCCGCTGTACGCTTTCATCATGCGGCTGGTGGGCGACAGCGCCACGGCTGAGGACATATTTCAGGAGACCTGGATCCGGGTGATCCGGCATATCGGTGGGTTCAGACGGCAGGCGCGCTTTTCGACCTGGCTGTTCCAGATAGCCTTGAACCAGAGCCGCAGCTCGATGCGGCGCTCCTCCAGCCGGGAATATGTGGCCTTGGAGGATGCTCCCGAGCTGTCTCAGGATCCGGATGTGGATGCCGAGTCGATCCTGCGGGCCGAGAAGGTGCGCAAGATCGTGGACAGCCTGCCGCCCAAGATGCGGGAAGTGGTGGTGCTGAGGTTCTACAACGAGAAGAGTGAGCAGGAGATTGCCGAAATTATCGATTGTCCGCTGGGCACGGTCAAGAGCCGCCTGCACCGCGCGATGATCTTCCTCAAGGAAAAGATGGACGGTTTCAACCCGTCGGAGTATGCCACGGAGGCTGAGGATGAAAACGAATTTGAATGATGCGGATGTCCAGAGGATACTGTCCGCCTACCGGGTGCCCGGTCCGCGCGCCTCGCTGCTGGAGGCGACCAAGCGCCTGATGCGCGAGGAGCTGCTGTACAGCGCCTCCCGGGCCGAGTCGGCCGCGCCGGCCTCGGCACGGACAGTGATGCTGATCGCCGGGCTGGCGGTGGTGCTCACGATGAACCTGTTCTACACGTTCGCCGTGGGCACGGTGCTGCGGTTCACCCTGCCGGCCGCCTGGACCGTGTATGTCACCCGCTCGCTGTTCTGGATGCCGCTGGCCGGTGTGTCTCTCCTTATCGGGACACTGCTGGTGGTGACGTTCAAGCTGTTGCAGCCGCGGGCTGTCCCAGCGAGGGAGCGGCAATCCTGAGCCGGACTGGAGCGGAATAATATCGCATTCCGCTGCGCGGACGTAGAGCTTTCGCAAGGTGTCCCGGCGCGGCGGTGTGTCAGGAACATGACTGTAAACCAAAGCAAGGAGAGAGAGATGGAAGATAACGGGATGAAAAAGTGCCCCTACTGCGCCGAGATGATCCGGGTCGAGGCGATTAAGTGCCGCTACTGCGGAAGTATGCTCAGCCACAAGCCGAGCGTGGCGCAGGCCGATTCCAACGGCGGCTACTGGCGACGGGTGAGCCAGGGCAAGAAAATTGCCGGGGTCTGCACCGGCCTGGCCCAGCAGTTCGAATCCCCGGTGCTGATCCTGCCGCTGCGCGTGCTGTTTGTGGTGACCACGCTGTTTTACGGGTTCGGTCTGGTGCTGTATATCGTGCTCTGGCTCCTGATGCCGCCCCCGCTGAATGTGGAAAGCCCGGCGTCGGACAAAGGCGCGGACAGCCAGGCGCAGCAGTATGCCACGCCCGCTACCGCCTACAACCATAGCGCACCGCCCCCGGTGGCCAGCTATCCCGGCCGCAGCGATTCCGCCGCCCCCGAGGTGGTGGCGCCCGGCCGCAAAGAGCCCAAGTACAAGAACCCCGCGGCCGAGAAAGCCCCGGAGGAATCATCGTCCGCCGGCACTATCGACCTGAGTCAGCCGGGTAGTGACGCCGAGCAGGAAAAGTAAACCGCCCGAAACCCGCGGCTGCGGGTTCCGGGCGGTGATAGCAGGGAATTCACCTCTTGAAGGGCGGGAGACAGAGTAACCGGGCGCTCCGCCGGTCTCAGGCCACCGGGGCCACTCCGGCGGCCGAGCCGCTACGGGCCGCCTCCAGCAGCGCCAGGGCCACGGCCACATCCCGGGCCGTGCTCTCCGGCGTGCAGTCCGGTGTCGCACCAACGGTGATTGCGCGGTGGAAATCCAGTTCCTCCAGATAGAAACCGTCCTCCGCGCCGACCTCGATAACTTCCTCTTTTCCCTCCAGGTCCAGCTTAATTATCCGTTCCCATTCCACGATCAGGCTCCCCTCGGTCCCGAAAGCCTTGAGCGGGTTGTCGCCGCGGTCTTTGGCCCGCCAGCTCAGGTTGAGTGAGCTGAGCACTCCGCTGTCATGGTTCAACAGGCAGAACGCGTGGTCCAGCTCGCCCAGGCGCGGTTCCACCGAGCGCACCTCGGCCTTGACCGAGTTTACCTTTCCGGCCAGCATCTGCAGTACGTGGATATTGTGCACTCCACCGTCCAGAAGGTAGCCGCCGGGGTAGTCGTGGTGGATACGCCACCCGGTGCGGGCGTACTTGTTGTCCAGGGGCATGAACCCCAGCGGGCTCCAACTGATCGAGACCAGCCGCCCGATCGCGCCCTGACGCACCAGTTGGGCCGCCCGGGTGAAACAGGGCGTGTAGTGGCAGTCCTCGGCCACCATGTAGGTCACTCCGCAGCGCCTGCCCAGGCCCACCGTGGCGCGGGCCTCGTCCAGGCTTGTCCCGGCGGGCTTTTCGCACAGCACATGCTTGCCGGCTCTGGCCGCCGCCTCGCTCACCGGGTAGTTCATGCCGATTGGCAGGCAGACCAGCACCGCATCCAGCGGGGCCTCGGCGATAAAGCGCTGCCAGTCCTGCCAGATCATCCTGCGCGGAACGCCCAGACGGTCGGCCAGGGCCTCGGCCTTGGCCGCGCTCCGGTTGCAGACCGCCGTGACCTCCAGCTTGTCCCGCAGGCGTTCCAGCGCCGGGGCGTGTGATTCGCTGGCGATTATGCCCGCGCCGATCAGCCCGAGCCTGATTTTCTTCTGTTCAGTCTGCATGCCGCTCTCCTGGGTCTGGTGAGTTGTTTTCCACACTTTTGTCCGAATGCCCTCGTACCACGAAAATACTTCAGTCCCCGGGCCGCGGCAAGCAAGGGACGGGGGTGAGGGGCGAAACTCTTGACGTACTTGACGAATCCGCCCCAGGGGATTATTTTTCTATCTCTTTTTTACGATTTCAGGCCACCATAGCTCAGCTGGTAGAGCAACGCACTCGTAATGCGTAGGTCCCCGGTTCGATTCCGGGTGGTGGCTCCAGTATGAGGGGACCGCTTCTTTCATGGTGCGGTCCCTTTTCTTTTCGACCAGTTCCTCTCCGGGTGCGGCCCGGCCGGCGAACTGCAGTCCTGTTGTCGTTCTAAAAACATTCCACTGGAAAATAGCAGCACAAAATATATAGCAGGAATTCACTTCAGAGTTGACATTTCAGAAATGAGCTAATATCTTTAGAAAACCTTGAGAACGTTGTTCGTTAGTATTTTCTTGAGCGGTATTGCATTACGCATGAAAGGGGTGCACCGTGATTGCCGGTAAGGACCCGAACGGAAGGCGTGCCGAAAGGGAACCCTTCATCACGGATGTCGACCTGGTGGTCGGGGCCGAGGTGATTCAGGCCATGACCGTGGACATGTCCGATACAGGTCTGCGGATCGACATGGACCGTCCGTTGAGTCTCAGGATACGGTTCCTGGTGGACGGGGCTCTGGTGGACCGCAAGGCCCAGCTCGCCCGGGCCGAGAAGACCCCGGACGGCGGGATGACCTACGGGATCGAATTTTCCGCCGATGAAGACTGACCCGCCGTAACGGGTATGAAAACCGCACTGCACGTATTCCTACTGACCGTTTCGCTTCTCGTGTCAGGCTGCACCGAGCCGCAGCCGGAACAGCGGCTACAGGCGCTTGAAAGCGCCGCTCCTGTCGACACCGCCGCCACCCGCAAATTGAAAAAAAAAGCCTGGATCCAGGCCTCACTGGGCAACTACCGCGACGCGATAACCGAGGTGAGCGCAGTGCTTCGCCGCGACCCCCGCGACGCCGAGGCCTATTTCATGCGTTTCCGTTTCACCCAGCAGGTCACGGACGAGCCATTCACCCGTCAGGCCGTGCAGGACCTGCGCGAGGCGGCCGCTCTGGGCCACCCCGAGGCCCGCGACATCCTGCGCCGCTATGTCGATTATTGATCCCGGAATTTCAGAAGAGCCTCAGCCGCGGCCGTAGATCCGTGTGGCGGCCAGGAGCCGCCCGGCCACCCCGTCGCACAGGTGTTCCTCGTTGCAGCGCCAGCGCCAGTTGCCGTGGGCCGTGGAGGGCACGTTCATCCGCGCGGAGGCATCCAGCCCCAGGATGTCCTGAAGCGGCAGGACCGCGGTGTCGGCGCGCGAGCTGAGCACCAGGCGGATCAGGTCCCAGGCCACGCTTTCGGCGTCGGCCTCCCGTCCCAGGTAGGCGTTGAGGTTGCCCCGCTCGGACGGGCCGGCCTCGGTCTCGAACCAGCCGCGGGCGGTATTGTTGTCGTGGGTGCCGGTGTAGTAGATACAATCCTCGGGCACGTTGTGCGGGATGTAGGGGTTGCGGGCCATGTCGCCGCCGAAAGCGAAAAGCAGCACTTTCATGCCCGGAAGTCCGAACTGGCTCATCGCTTCGCGCACGTCCGGGGTGATCAGGCCCAGGTCCTCGGCGATGATGGGCAGGCTGGCGCTGGAGCGGGCCAGACGAACCAGAAAATCACTCACCGGCGCCTCGACCCAGCGGCCGCTCACCGCGGTCTGGGCCCCGGCCGGTATCTCCCAGCAGGCCACCAGCCCCCGGAAATGGTCGATCCGCACCCGGTCGAACAGGCGCAGGTTGTGGTGGATTCTTTCGATCCACCAGCGGAAGCCCTCCGCGCGAAGGGCCTCCCAGTTATAGACCGGGTTGCCCCAGAGCTGGCCCGTGGCGCTGAAATAGTCGGGCGGCACACCGGCCACCACCCAGGGACGCTTGGCCCCGTCCAGCTTGAACAGGTGTGGGTGCGACCAGAGGTCCACGCTGTCGGCGTCCACGTAGATCGGCAGGTCGCCGATCACGTGCACCCCGCGCTCGGCGGCGTAATTTTTCAGCTCGCTCCACTGGCGGTGGAAGATGTACTGGGTGAATTTCTCCAGGGCGATCCGGTCGGCGTGACGGTGGCGTGCGGCTTCCAGGGCCCCGGGGTGACGGTCGCGCAGCTCGGGCGCCCAGTCGACCCAGGCCCGCGCGCCGAACTCGACCTTGAGGGCCTGGAACAGGCTGAAATCCTCCAGCCACCAGGACTCGCGCCGGATGAAACGCCCGTATTCGCAGTCCGTGACACCCGCCCCGCGCCAGCGCTCGAAAGCCAGGGGCAGCAGCCTGGAATGCACGGCGATGGCTTTCTCGTACTCGGCCCGCGAAGCAAGCTCCGGGACCACCGGCTCCAGCTCGCCCTCGGCCAGCAGGCCGTCGCGCACCAGCAGCTCCGGGCTGATAAAGAGCGGGTTGAAAGCGAACGCCGAGATACTATGGTAGGGTGAGTTGTCGTAGAGCGGGTCGGTCGGGTTGAGCGGCAGTATCTGCCAGTAGATCTGGCCCGCGGCGGCCAGGAAATCGACAAAGCGCCGGGCCGCAGGACCCAGGTCGCCCACGCCGAAAGGCGAGGGTAGAGAGCTTACGTGCAAAAGGACGCCGCCGCCCCTGGTCTTCATTCTGTCTCCTGGCTGATAGCTCCGCCTGCCGCGCGGCAGCTCGCGGCCGCGGACAGCGTTCTGTTTCCCGAGGTTGGGCCTCCACCGCGCGGCGCACAAGATGACCCGCGTCCGGCCGGATGCAAGAAACCGGACAGGCCGGGCGTGAGAAACGCTCAACCTGTCCGGAAAAAAGAAGCCCGGG
Organism: bacterium; assembly: GCA_021372515.1. Classification (NCBI taxonomy): domain Bacteria; species bacterium. The sequence continues at coordinate 20,529 of JAJFUG010000083.1, read as the reverse complement.
CGGTGCCGGACCGGCTGTCCGCCCGGGTTAAAGGAAACCTGTCAGTTGCCTTTTTCGCTCGGGACAATTGAGACCAGGTTCTTCGCCCCATCGATGCGGAATTCCACCTTGTCCTCGCGGGCCAGCCAGCCCAGGGCCATCTGCACCACAAGGGCTTTCTCGTCCAGCGCTTTCGGAAGCGCGGCGATGTTCGTCTCATCCTTGTCCCGCAGGTAGTTCCAAAGCTTGCCGGCGGTAATGCCGATCTGATCCTTCATTTTGATCTCCTTTCAAGGATTGCCGGGTTTATCGGCCGTTCGACCGGGGCCGGTTGGCAAGGCCCCGTTTGACTGCATGGGATAGTGCGTCACTGCAAGCCGCGAGTAAGGATCACGGCGCCCAGGGGGGGCAACTCCAGCTCCAGCGAACAGGGCCGTCCGTGCGAGCCGTGGGGAATGGCTTCCATGCCGCCCTTGTTCCCGACACCGCCTCCCCCGTACTCCACGGCGTCGCTGTTCAGGTTTTCTTTCCAGAACCCACCCTCCGGTACGCCGACAATATAATTATGACGGGGCACGGGGGTGAAATTGCAGGCCACGAGCGTGTATTGTCCGTTGGTTTTCCCTTTGCGCAGGAAACTGACCACGCTCTGCTGCCAGTCGTTGAAATCGACCCACTCGAACCCGCCGGCCTCGAAATCCAGCTCGAAGAGGGTGGGGTTGCTGCAGTAGAAACGGTTCAGGTCGCCCAGCCAGCGTTTGAGCCCCTGGTGCGCGGGCTGCTCCAGCAGGTGCCAGTCCAGGCTCTCATCGTGCGTCCACTCGCGCCACTGGCCGAACTCACCGCCCATGAACAGCAGTTTCTTGCCCGGATGGGTGAACATGAAAGCGAACAGCAACCGCAGGTTGGCGAATTTCTGCCAGGTGTCGCCCGGCATCTTGTTGATCAGCGAGCCTTTGCCGTGCACCACCTCGTCATGGCTGAGCGGCAGCATGAAATTTTCGGTGAACGCATACCAGATACTGAACGTGATCTGGTTGTGGTGGTAGCTGCGGTATACAGGGTCGCGCGAGAAATAGAACAGGATGTCGTGCATCCAGCCCATGTTCCACTTGAGGCCGAAACCCAGCCCGCCCACGCTGGTGGGACGGGTGACCATGGGCCAGGCGGTGGATTCCTCGGCGATCACGTTGACGTCCGGTTCCTCGGAGTAGAGCACCTCGTTCATGCGGCGCAGGAAATAGATCGCCTCCAGGTTTTCCTTGCCGCCGTAGCGATTGGGCAGCCACTGGCCGTCGCGGCGGGCGTAATCGAGATAGAGCATCGAGGCCACCGCATCCACCCGCAGACCGTCCACATGGTATTTCTTCAGCCAGAACAGGGCGCTGGAGATGAGGAAATTGCGCACCTCGTGCCGGCCGTAGTTGAAAATGTAGCTGGTCCATTCCGGGTGATAGCCGCGCCGGTCGTCCTCGTGCTCGTACAGGTGCGTCCCGTCGAAATAGACCAGGCCGTGGATGTCGCTGGGGAAATGGCTGGGCACCCAGTCAAGGATCACCCCGATGCCCTCGCGGTGCAGGTAGTCCACCAGGTACATGAAATCCTGCGGGGTGCCGTAGCGGCTGGTCGGGGCGAAGAACCCCAGGACCTGGTAGCCCCAGGAGCCGTAAAACGGGTGCTCCATCATGGGCAGGAACTCCACGTGCGTGAACCCGAGTTCCCTGACATAGTTGGCCAGGCGCGGGGCCAGCTCGCGGTAGGACAGGTGACGGTTCCCCTCCTCTGGGACACGCTGCCAGGAGCCCAGGTGCACCTCGTAGACCGACATCGGGTGGTCCAGGGAGTTGTGCTCCCGGCGGCCTGACATCCACCCGGCGTCACCCCACTCGTAGTCCAGGTCCCAGACCACCGAGCCGGTGCGCGGGGCAACCTCGTGGTACAGGCCGTAAGGGTCGGCTTTCTCCACCCGGTAGCCGTTGATCTTCGACTCGATGTGGTACTTGTACAGGCAGCCCTTGTCCAGGCCGGGGATGAACCCCTCCCAGATGCCGGAGTCGAGATGACGGCGGCCCAGACGGTGCAAGCCGGGCATCCAGTCGTTGAAATCCCCGATCACCGATACGGTAAAGGCATTGGGCGCCCAGACCGCGAAATAGACCCCCGGCCGCCCATCCACCTCCATCCGGTGTGAACCCAGCTTGTCGTATAGCTGAAAATGGCTCCCCTCGGCGAAAAGGTAGTAATCGGTGTCGGTGAAAAGGGTCACATCATAATCCACCGTGGGGTTCGATCCCTTCTCTTCCGGTTCTGCCATCTGCTCTTCTCTGCCTCATGAATTCGGGATTGTGATTCCCTCCCGCGGCGCTTTTCCGGAGTTGAAAGCGGGCCGGAACCGCCGCCACATCCATCTGTCGGCCGGGACCCGGCTCAGCAGCGGAAGGGCCGGGCCCGAGCGCATCCAGGCGCCCGAGAAAACCCGGTTCTGCACTTAATACATTATCACTGTTCGAGGCGCTTCTGTCAACTATCCGGCGCTGATTTTATTCTTTTTTGAGCATGATAATCAGCTTAATCAGCTTTTTGCTGTCTTGAATAATTTACAGTTTTTTCTCAAGTGAATTGAAAGCCTGGCCCGGCGGGAGGCTTGCGGCGAGCCGGTGAGGAGGCCGGACAGGCAGGCTGCGCCTGTCCGGCCCCTTTCGGCAGAGGTCAGAATTGCGGCCGTATTTCCAGGCCGGAGTTGTTCTCCACGCTCAGGCTGTACCCGGCCGGCAGCTGCACGCGGTACTCGATCCGTCCCCCGCGCTTGATCCAGGCGGCGGAAATCTCACCGTCCGGGGTGGGCAGGCTGCCCTCGCACCATTCGATCCCGGGGTCGGACAGGCGCAGTGTCACACGCTTGTGGACCGTATCCACCCGGCGCAGTCCCAGGATGTCACGCAGCAGGAAATGCGCGCAGTGCGAGGCGAAGCCGTGGTTGCAGCTCGCCCGCTGGTCCTGCATCTCCCAGAGCGTGCCGGTGCGGTCGGCCATGTACAGAAGGTAGTCCCGGCACTCCTCCAGGGCCTGGGCCACCCGGCCCTGATTGGCAAGAATATCGAGGCGCAGCTGGTTGCCGATGAACGGCCGCGACAGCGACACCTCGGGCCAGGCCCCGCTTTTTTCCCGCTGCGGTCCGAACTGGCTCACCAGGAGCTTCCAGAGTTCGGGATAGCTTTCCGGCGTGGCCGTGCCCAGGTAGAACGCGTAGTCCTGGCAGGTCTCGGTGCGGTTGCGGGTGGGCTTGAGCACCCCTTTGACCCGCACGGCGTTGTCCACGAAAAAAGTTCCGTCGTACGACTGCTTGCGGATCACCTGGCGCACCTTCACGGCCTGTTCCGCGCAGGCGGGCAGGTCGTACAGCCTGGCGGCGGCATCCAGCGCCGCGGCGTAGAGCATGTTGGTCGGATAGTTGACATCCTGCACGTAGTCGTTGGCCTCGGACCATTCGACAAAGACCCAACTGTCCAGTTTTTCAAGCAGTCCGTCCCGGTTGCGGTAACGTCCCAGCCGGTCGAGCAGGGCAGTCACCTTGGGCCGCGCCGCCTCGACCAGAGCGCGGTCGCCGCTGCGGGCCAGGTATTCCTCCAGCTCCAGGACGAACCACATGGCCCAGTTGGGGATATAGCTGCCGTTGCGGTTGTCCGCCGGGTAGCACATCGGGAGCATGCCGGCCGGCAGCATGGAGAAACTGTCGGGCAGGATGAAATTCTCGAGGAAAGCCTTTTCCACCGAGGAATTGCCGCAGAGGCTCTGCGCGGCCCGGGCGGTGAAATAGCTGTCACAGAGCCAGCCGGCCCGCTCGCGCGAGGGGCAGTCGGTGAACAGGTCGACCGCGTTCTGACGGAAAGTCTGGCGCGCGGCCTCGAACAGACGGTCGAGGCGGTTGTCGCTGGAGGCGAACCGCGCCCGGGAGGCCTCCGGGTTGGCGTATTCGCGCAGGCTGACTCCTGTGATTTCGGCCTCTCCCTGCATGACCATCACTTTCAGGTATTTCATCGTGTAGGGCTCGGCCGCCTCAAGCTCGTATTGTCCGGGCTCCAGGCGCCAGTGCACCAGGTTCACGCAGCCCAGACGCTTGAAATCCACGTCCCCGTCCGTGAGCAGCTCGTCGAAAGTGAAAAACAGCTCGGTCGCCTCGCGGCAGCTCAGACGGACCGCGGGAAATCCGGTCAGGTTGACGCCCAGGTCGAAAATGGCGAAAGAGTTGGCCCGGAGCGCGGTCGAGGAATCGGGACAGTAGGGTTTATCCAGCGCATTGTTGGCGATTGTGCGCACATACTGCATCAGCACAAACGAGGAGTCCTCAAGCTCGGAACGGGGGAACCCCTTGATCTGGGGCCCGACCTGGGTCAGGGCCCGGTCGACCCAGAGCGAATCTGGCCGCGGCCCCACCTCGAAACGGCCGGTCGAACGCAGGCTCACCGGTTGGCGCAGCTCGAAACACGGCAGCGCGGTGCGGCAGGGGAGCAGCTTTTTCGGCGTGGAGAGCGCCAGCTCGGCCCTGTCGAACCGGGCGCGGCTGTCCGTGCGCCAGGCGCTGAAATCGGGGCTCAGGCGGTAGACCTCGCTGAACGCACGCTGGAAACTGTAGCGCTGCACGCTCCTCACGCGCTGAGGAAGAACCGCGGCCTCGAAATTCACCCCCGCGCCGGCGGTGGAGGCAAGCACCCGGCCCTCAGACACCACCTCCGCCTGCAGGAACGCCGGCTGGTCCAGAAGATAATAGCTGTTGATGTTGTAGCCTGTGACCTCGAGCGCCAGGGTGTTTTCCCCCGGAGCGAGCAGCCTTGTGATGTCCCATTCATCCACCCGGCGCCAGCCGTGGGGCCCGCGCGAGGGCCCGTGGCCGGCAAAGGCCCCGTTGACATAGAACCGGTACATCGAAGAGGCGGCCAGGCGCAGGACAGTCCTTTCCGTGCCTCCGGATTCGAACACCGCCCGGAAGCCCGCGGTCAGATTCATGCTCGTGTCGCAACCTGCGGGCCAGACCGGCCGGGCCGAGTGAAAAGGCTCCTGGCCGGCGAGCCACCGGGACTGCAACAGCAGAAGGAAAAGGATCGGGAGAAAGAGCTTTTTTGACATTGCGGGTCCTCCGGGAGGATTGGCTGTAAATCGGCTTGAGTCGCTGTAATGAATACAGGCAGCGGCCAGAAAAGGCAAGCCCTGTTTACTAAATCAGACAGATTGTGCGGTTTCAGCCACGGAATGCCCGATTTCGAACAAGGTGTTTGTAGAGTTTGAAATAGATTCTCCTTTTTGAATAGTGTAAAACGTGGCAAATGAACAAAATGCGATTATTGGATAATTTGGCATGCTAATTGATTATTAACATATCGGGTTTGAAATCGGAGAGCCTTGTGTTTGCTGAATTCGATGGCTGTACCCATGCCTCGGTTAGTGCATTTCTGATCACGTTTTTGCCAGGCTGTCTCAAGAGTTCCTCTTCTTCGCGTGCACCGTCAGCAAGATATAAAATATTGAGTTCCCGATCCTTGTAGCAGGTTTAGCTGGCAGATTCCATTTAAACCCGTCACTACGGATAAGGAGATGCGAAAAATGTGATTTGAACGAAGGTCTCAGGGTCAGGGTGATGACACAAATGCCAAGGAGAACGGAAAACCGGAGAGAGCACAGATGCAATAGAGGAGAAACATATCAGATAATTGCCTTGTCAACTAATCAACCGAGGTGAGTCGGAATGGGAACCAGATGGACAGTAGGCAAAAAACTGATGATGTCGTACATGAGCCTGGCAGTAATTGCTTTGGCGATCGGCATATCCGGGTATTACGGTATCTCCAGGAGTTCCAGGGCCGTTGCGGATATCGGCACGATAAGGTTGCCCGGAGTTGAGCATCTGTTGATAATCAACGAGGCCCTGACCGCAGTGACCACTGGCGAGCGCGGACTGCTGAACAACAAGATGATGGACCCGAAGGTCCGTCAGGCCCAGTACGATTACATCGATCAAGCTTTCAGCCGGGCCGATGAGGCCTGGAAAGCCTTCGAGGAGCTGCCCAAGAGCGCAGACGAGGAACAGCTTTGGAAAGATCTGGAGCCGAAATGGGCTAACTGGAAACAGGGACACCAGGCGGTCCGGGAGGCCAGCCTGAAGAAAGACCAGTTGATCTCGCAGGGCCTGAGCAAGGATGATCCCCAAATCCTCGAAATGGATGAGACCGCTTTCCAGGCCTCGATGGCCGCCCGCACTGCTTTCCTCGAGACCCAGAACCAAATCCGCCAGATGGTGGAAAGCACCCGCGATGGGGCCAAGTCAGAAGTCGCGGCGCAGCTCCAGAAAGCTTTCGTGCAGAAAACAATCGCCATCGTGTTCATGGTGTTCGGTTTCGGCCTGGCTCTTCTGCTCGGAATAATTATGACGCGCTCGATCACCCGCCCGCTCATCCTGCTGACCGATGTGACCCGCATCCTGGCGGATGGAGATGTCGAGTTGACCGGCGTGTCCGTCGATGAGAGAACCAAAATCAAACAGCGCCAGGACGAGCTGGGGGACATGGGCCGTGCTTTCGCGCACATGATCGCGAACCAGAAAGAAAAGGCCGAGGCCGCGGGCCAGATTGCGCAGGGCAACCTGGAGGCCAAGGTAAACGCCGCCTCGGACAAGGACCTTCTCGGGCATTCCATGCTCCAGATGATCGACAGCCTGCAGCGGATGAACAACGAGGTGAAACACCTCATCAAGTCCGCCCTGGACGGTCAGCTCAAGGAACGGGCCGACAGCTCCAAGTATGCGGGTGATTACGGCCAGATAGTCGGCGGGGTGAATAACCTGCTGGACACCGTGACCCGCCCGATCGAGGAGGCCTCCCAGGTGCTGTCCGCGGCCGCGGATAAGGACCTGACAAGCCGGGTGACCGGGGACTACAAGGGCCAGCTGGCCGAGTTCAAGCAGAATATAAACACCACCATCGAATCCCTGGACGAGGCGCTGCAGCAGGTGGCCCTGGCCGTGGAGCAGGTCGGATCGGCCAGCGGCCAGATCGCCAGCGGCAGCCAGAGCCTGGCCGAGGGCGCCAACGAGCAGGCCTCGAGCCTGGAGGAAATCAGCTCGAGCCTGGAGGAGATGTCCTCCATGACCAAGCAGAACGCCGACAACGCCAAGCAGGCGAAGAACCTGTCGAACGAGACGCGCGGTTCCGCTGACAAGGGCCGTCAGGCGGTGGAGCAGATGGTGGCGGCGATCGGAAAGATCAAGTCCAGCTCGGACCAGACCGCCAAGATCGTGAAGACCATCGACGAGATCGCGTTCCAGACCAACCTTCTGGCCCTGAACGCCGCGGTGGAGGCGGCGCGCGCCGGTGAGGCCGGCAAGGGCTTCGCCGTGGTGGCCGAGGAAGTGCGCTCCCTGGCGCAGCGCAGCGCGACCGCGGCCAAGAGTACGGCCGACCTGATCGAAGAAGCGGTCAAGAACGCGGACAGCGGAGTGGAGATCACCGAAAGCGTGGCCCGCGGGTTTGAGGAGATCGCCGAGGGCTCGCGCAAGGTGAGCGACCTGGTGGCCGAGATAGCGGCCGCGGCTATCGAGCAGGCCCAGGGCATCGAGCAGGTGAACACCGCAGTGGCGCAGATGGACAAGGTGACTCAGCAGAACGCCTCCAACTCCGAGGAATCTGCCAGCGCCGCCGAGGAGCTCAACAGCCAGGCTGAGGAGCTGCGCAGCATGGTGGATGAGTTCAACCTCAGCCGTCAGCACGAGACCCGCAAGGCCAAGACCGAAATCCTGGCCCGCCCGCTCGCCCAGTCGGCCACGGCCGCCGGACAGCGCCAGGAAACAGTGACAATGTCGATGAAGAGCGAGCGGACTGCCGCGCGTAAGCCCGCCAAGGTGCGGAACGGCCGTCCTGTCCTGGCCGGCAGTGTCAAGAGCGGGCCGATCACAGGCAACGGGCACGGCAAAGCTCTGAACCCGGAGCGTGTGATCCCGCTGGATGACAAGGACTTCGTCGATTTCTGATCTGCCATTAGGCACATGGAAGTGAAAACAGGCCGGGGTGCGGAGCGATCCACACCCCGGCCTGTTTTTTGTTTTGACGAGCCGACCTTGTGGAAACGACTCAGGGGCGGGTTTCAAGCCCGCCCCTGCCGTTGTGCGTTCCAGTGTTTTCCGCTCTGCCCGGCGTCCTGGACTGGCCTCGGATTTGAGCTCCCTCCTCCCGGCCGGGGTTGCACCGGATCAGCTCTCCTTGAGCGCCGCCACGATCTCCAGGATCGCTTTCTTGCCGTCCGCGAAGTACATCAGCGTGTTGTCCGCGATGAAAAGCGGGTTGGGGATCCCGGCGAACCCGGGGCTCAGCGAACGCTTGATCACAACCACGGTGCGGGCCTTGTCCACGTTGATGATGGGCATGCCGGCAATCGGGCTCGCGGGGTCGGTGCGGGCGATGGGGTTCACCACATCGTTGGCCCCCAGCACGATGGCGATGTCGGTCTCCTCCATCATCGCGTTGGCCTCGTCCATCTCCTTGAGCTTGTCGTAGGGGATGTCGGCCTCGGCCAGCAGCACGTTCATGTGCCCGGGCATGCGTCCGGCCACCGGATGGATCGCGAACTCGACATCCACCCCGCGCGACTCGAGCAGATTGGTCAGGTCGCGCACCGGGTGCTGAGCCTGGGCCACGGCCATGCCGTAACCCGGCACGATCATCACCCGGCGGGCGTCCTCCATCAGCATGGCCACTTCCTCGGCGCTGGTGGACCTGACCTTGCCGGCGTAGATGTCGTCTTTCTTGCCGCCGGTGGCGACCACTGCGCCCACCCCGCCGAACAGCACGTTGGCCAGGGAGCGGTTCATCGCCTTGCACATGATCTGGGTCAGGATGATACCCGAGGCCCCTACCAGCGAGCCGGCGATGATCAGGCCGTAGTTGTTGAGCACGAACCCGGTGGTCGCGCCCGCGATGCCGGAATAGGAGTTGAGCAGCGAGATCACCACCGGCATGTCCGCCCCGCCGATGGGGATGACCAGCATAACTCCCAGGACCGAAGCCACCAGGGCCATGATCCAATAGATGTTAACCTGGCTGGGTTCGAGCACGAGCCAGACGCCCAGTCCCACCGCGATCAGGCCCAGCAGGATATTGACCACGTGCCGTCCCGGGAACAGCACAGGGTTGCCGCCGATCAGGAATTCCTGCAGCTTGAGGAAAGCGATCAGGCTGCCCCAGAAAGTGACCGCGCCCACGATGCCTGAGGCTGCGGTGGCGATGGTCATCTGGGTCAGGGGGGTGCCGCTGGCCAGGCCGGATTCGACCAGGGCCGACCCGGCCACGATCAGCGAGGCCCCGCCGCCGAACCCGTTGTACAGGGCCACCATCTGCGGCATGGCGGTCATCGGGATGCGGATCGAGACGATCACCCCGATCAGCGAGCCGATCAGGATGCCGATCAGGATAACCTCGAAGCTTACGATGTGACGGTCGAACAAAGTCACCACGATGGCGAGCAGCATGCCGAGTGCGCCGACGAGGTTGCCCCGGACCGCGGTCCGGGGATGGGCCATGCCTTTCAGCCCGAGAATGAACAGCACTGAAGCGACCAGATAGGCCAGGTTGATTATCGCTGTGTACATGATCAATTTTTCTTTTTGAACATCTTGAGCATTCGGTGGGTCACCATGAAGCCGCCCACAACGTTAATAGTCGCAAAGACCACGGCCGTGCAGCCCAGGATCGTGGTCAGCAGGGTCTCCTTGGCCCCGGCCGAGATCATCGCGCCGATGATCGTGATGCCGGAAATGGCGTTGGACCCGCTCATCAGCGGCGTGTGCAGGATCGGAGGCACCTTGTTGATCACCTCGAACCCCACGAACACCGCCAGGACGAAAATGGTCAGCGAAATGATGAAAATATCCATCATACCTTCTCTGGCTGGGCCGGAGCGAGCGCCGGCAGGTTCAACAGCTCACGCACCCGCGCCTGTGTGACCTCTTTGCCGTGGGTCAGCATGGTCTCGCGGGTGATCTCTTCGCTCGGGTCTATCTTGAGGCTGCCCTCCTTGGTGAGCAGGTGCCTGAGGAAGGTGACGATGTTCTTCGAGTACATCTGGCTGGCATGGTAGGGCACCGTGGAGGGCAGGTTGAGCGTCCCGATCACTGTCACTCCGTCCACCTCGACCGTTTTGCCGGCCTGGGTCAGCTCGCAGTTGCCGCCGCGCTCGGCGGCCAGGTCGACAATCACCGAGCCGGGGGGCATTCTCTTCACCATGTCGGCGGTGATCAGCACCGGGGCTTTCTTGCCCGGCACAGCCGCCGTGGTGATCACCACGTGGCTGTCGGCCACCACGCGCTCCATCAGCTCGCGCTGACGGCGGTAGAAATCCTCGCCCATCTCTTTGGCATATCCGCCCTTGGTCTCGCTGGCGGCGGCATCCAGCTCCATTTCGACAAACTTGCCGCCCAGGCTTTCCACCTGCTCGCGCACCGCGGGACGGACATCATAGGCCTGCACCACCGCGCCCAGACGTTTGGCCGAGGAGATGGCCTGAAGGCCCGCCACGCCCGCGCCGATCACGAACACGCGGGCCGGACTGACAGTGCCAGCCGCGGTCATCATCAGCGGGAACATGCGGGGAAGCTGCGCCGCGGCCAGGATCACCGCCTTGTATCCGGCCACGGTGGCCATCGCGGAGAGGGCGTCCATACTCTGCGCCCTGGTGATACGCGGCATCAGCTCCATCGAGAACGCGGTCACTCCGCGCGCGGCCAGCTCCTGGACCTGATCCGGCGCGGACAGAGGGTCGAGAAAAGCGATCAGAACCTGACCCTCGCGCAGGAGAGCATAATCCTGCGGCCCTTTTTCGGGGTTGGCTCCAGCGGCCTGAAACTGGAGGATGATGTCCGCGGCCTGGAACACTTTCTCCCGGCCGGACAGCATCTGGACCCCCTTGGCCTGGTACTCGCTGTCCGGGTAGCCGGCTGCAGCTCCAGCCCCGGCTTCCATCACGACCTCGAGTCCCGCTTTAGTGAGTGCGGGAACACCATCGGGCACCAGTGCCACCTGGTTCTGGCCAGGGAATGTCTCCCTCGGAACACCCACTCGCATTGGAATCGGCCTCTCCGTTCGGTTGAGGTTAGCGTTTTCAGCCGGAGGAATGCCTCCGGCCAGGAAACCGATTTTGTGGAACAGCTCGGCAGCCATCCGGCTGCCGCTCTTTTACAATACTCTCTCAACTGCCGTTCAGTGATATTGTAAATAAATCTCAAATACAAATCAAGTCCGTAAGGCATCTTCTTCCCGAACCGGCCCGACGGAAACGCTCAGGGCGCCAGTCGCTCGATTGACCAGACGCCAGCGGCCTGAAAATAACGGAACCGGTCGTGCAGGCGGTCCGCTCCGGCCTGCCAGAATTCGAACTCCTGCGGCGCCAGACGGTATCCGCCCCAGAACGGCGGCAGAGGGACCTCCTCCGGGGAAATACGTTCCATTTCCCGCTGTGCGGCCTCCAGGGTTTCACGGTCCTGGATCGCCCGGCTCTGGGGTGAGGCCCAGGCCCCCAGGCGGCTGCCGCGGGGGCGGGTCCGGAAATAAGCCAGGCTCTCCCGGGGCGTGGTTTTTTCGACCTCACCGACAATACGCACCTGGCGCGCAGGCTCGCTCCGCCAGTAGAAAAGAAGGGCCGCCCTGGGCCGGGCCAGGATATCCTGCGCCTTGCGGCTGCCGTAGTTGGAGAAAAACACGAAGCCCGCGCGGTCGAACCCGCGCAGCAGCACCATGCGCGAGGAGGGCGCGCCCGCCGCGTCCACCGTGGACAGGGCCATCGCCTCCGGTTCGGCCACTCCCTCTCGCTGCGCCTGGCTGAACCAGCGTTCGAACTGCACGAACGGATCATCGGCCAGGGATTCTCTTTCCAGGTGCACCATTCTTACCCCAGTGCGCTGTCGAGTTTACGCCAGGACATTTCCCAGAACAGCACCTCGAACTCCACGCTCCTGGCGAACAGGTTTTTCCAGCGCTCATGCGCCGCCCCGTCGGAATGCCGGGCCTGGGCCTCCATCAACTGGCGCAGACAGTCAGAAATATTTTTCATCTGGTCCGAGGCATAGATCTCGATCCAGTCCCTGTAAAACTGGGCCTGCGGCAAACCCTGTCTTTGAAGGCGTTGGCCGATCTCATGGTAACCCCAGACACAGGGGAGCATGACGGCCAGAAGGTCGGCGAAACTGCCGGAATAGGCGGTGGAGAGAAGAAAACTGGTGTAGGCCAGGCACCCCGGCGCGGCCACGGTGGATTCGAGCACGGAGCGGCTCAGGCCGTACTCGGCGCAGATTTTCACGTGCAGTTCCATCTCCGATTCGAGGATCTGGCCCAGCAGGTCTTTGAAATAGCGCATGGTTTCCAGGTCGGGCGCCTTGGCGCAGGCCAGGGCCAGCAGGCGGCTGTATTCGATCAGATAGACATAGTCCTGGCGCAGGTAGAAAACGAATTTGTCCTCTGCCAGCACTCCCTCGCCGATCTCGCGTACGAACGGGTGCTCGTGCATCCTCTGCCAGGAGTCGTTGCAGGCGGCGGCGAGACTGTCGGTGAACGACATGCGGTTTCCCTTCTCTGGTATGGATGAACAGGTCCTGGTTTGTGACCTGATTCGGTTGCTCCGGTTTAGCTGTTCTTCAGGTTAATATATGGGTCTCGCTCAAGCGGCCTGTCAAGTGACCAAGGGCGCGCCCCAGGTCCGGGTAGCGGTAGCGGAAACCCGATTGCAGCAGTCGCGACGGACACACCCGCTGGCTGGACAGAAGAAGTGCGCTGCCCATCTCGCCCAGGGCGGCGCGCAGCAGCGGGGCCGGGGCGGCCAGAAAGGCGGGCCGCTGCAGAACGCCAGCCAGGGCCCGGCTGAACTGAGCGCTGGTGGTCGCCTCGGGCGCGGCGGCTATCAGCGGGCCGCTCAACTCGTTGTGTGCGACAACATGCCGGATCACCCGTAACAGGTCATCGATCGCGATCCAGCCGAAATACTGCTCACCACGGCCCAGCGGGCCCCCCAGGCCCAGGCGGAACGCGGGCAGCATCGCCCGCAGCGCCCCGCCGGACTGGGAGAGGACCATCCCCAGCCGCAGGAACACCACCCGCACTCCGGCCTCAGCCGCCGGGGCGCAGGCCGCCTCCCAGGCCGCGCAGACCCCGGCCAGGAACCCCGTGCCGCCGGGGCTGTCCTCATCCAGAACCTCCTCCCCCCGGTCGCCGTAGAAACCCACGGCCGAGGCGCAGACCAGCACCCGGGGCGGATTGTCGAGCCGGGCCAGGTTGCGCGCGATAAGCTCCGTGCCGCGCACCCGGCTTTCCAGAATGCCACGCTTGCGGCGCTCGTTCCAGCGCCCGCCGGCGATACTTTCCCCGGCCAGGTGCACCACCGCCTGGGCGCCCTCCAGGGCGGCCGGGTCGAGCCGGCCGGATTCGGGCTGCCAGCGGAACTCATCGCCGCTATCCGGCTCCCGACGCACAAGACTGCGCACGCGGTGCCCGGCCGCACGCAGGTAGGGGACCAGCGCCGAGCCGATCAGCCCCGAGCCGCCGCTCACCACGATCTCCGAATCGCATTCACCGTAATCCAGGCTGTCGCGCAGGTCGGAGGCGGTCACCCGGTGCCGCCAGCGGAACGCCCGGTCGAGGCGATTCGCGATGAAGCGGTCGGTCAGCCGGGGCAGGGGCGGCTCCCACTCCACCCGGTCGGTCAGGACACAGCTTCCGCCCCCCTCGACAGCCGTGAAAACGTGCTCGTGGACCCAGCGCCGGAACGGACCGCGCACCTGGGTGTCGGTGAAAGAATGTCCAGGCTCCACACCGCTCAGCTCGGCCAGCCAGTCGAGGCGCAGCGGCCCCAGACCGGCCTGCAGGTGAAGGCGTGCGCCCTGGGCCAGGGCGGTCGTTCCGCCCTCAAGCAGCCGGACTTTCTGCCAGGGCGGGATAAGGCGTTCCAGGGCCCCCGGCCGGGCGTGCCAGGCGAACGCCGCCTCCGGGCTCACTCCTTGCAGAAGGCTCTGAAGACGGTATTCCATCCTGCCCCCGGTCCCAGAAGGTCCGATTAACAGAGGGCTAAACCCACCTCCGTTGTACGACTTTCATATTAACTCTACAGTGATTCAGGTGCGGATTACAACAGACGGCGTGGAAAAGCCGCCGCAAACAGGAACAGTGGAAAATATTTTGTGTAGTTAATAAAAGTCGATCAAAGAGTCAAGAAAGCGCATTGTGCTCATTTCTTAAAGCCGCGTTGACGGCTCGTTCCGAGAGGCATTCCATTTTGGGGAGGGGTTGCGATGAAAAGCGACAAACCTGAGGAAGTACGTATGACAGGATGCGCGTGCGGTGGCGCCGGGCACAGCCGGCGTGAATTTATCGGCCGGTCGGCCCTGGGAGTGGGCGTCTTGGCCTCGGCCGGTGCTCTTCTGTCACTGTTGCAGGGTTGTGGCGGGGGAGACTCCTCAAGCCCGGTGGCGCCAGCCACCGGCGGCGGCACGGTGCAGCTCGACCTGAGCCTTCCGCAGTACAGCGCACTCGGCACAGTTGGCGGATCGGTCAGTCTGAACGCAACTGCGGCGAGCGGACTGCCGCGGTTCGGAATCATCGTGGTGCGCACCTCCGAGAGCGTGGTGACGGTCCTGGACCGCACCTGCACGCACGAGGTGAACCAGATCGGGGCCCTGCAGCCGGACGGCGTAGCCACCTGCCCCCGTCACGGGGCGCAGTTCAACGCCTCGGGCAGCGTGGTCCGCGGGCCGGCCTCGCACAGCCTGGCTCATTACCAGGCCAGCCTGGAGAACGGCATTCTCAGCATCCAGATCTGAGCGGGGCGGCTAAACGCCGGGGGCAGGGAGCGGTCGCGCGGCGCGGATCAAACAGGATGCGCTTAGTATTCCAACGATAAAATCACTTGTAAAAGTCGGGTCCAGGGTCTACACTCAGGTCAGGGAACGCAAACCGGAGATTGGGCGCGGTTCAGGCTTGAACTGTACAATCCCGCGAGGCGAGCATGCCGCTTGAGCAGACCCGTTCCACACAACCGGTCCGCGTGGCCGTGATCGGCGGTGGCCCGGCCGGGGCCTTTTTCTCGATACGCTACCTCAGTCTTTGCCGCGAGAACGGGATTGAGGCCCGGGTGACCATTTTCGAGCCCAAGCTGTTCGAGCGCGGCGGCCCCTCCAACTGCAACTGCTGCCAGGGAGTGCTGTCCTCGGCATTGGTCTCCGAGCTGGAGGCTTTGGGCCTGGCCCTGCCCGAGCGCGTGGTGCAGCAGCGTATCACCCGCTACCGTCTGGTCACCGGGGTGGGCAGCCTCTGCCTGGAGGCGCCCGCCGGTGCGCACATCCTGACTGTCTACCGCGGCCACGGCCCGCACCCCGACCGCAGCGGGCGGCTCAGTTTCGACCAGTTCCTGCTGGACACCGCCCTGGGCCTGGGGGCGATAAAGGTCCCGCGCCGGATCGAGAGGGTGGCGCTCGAACGCAGCGGCCCCGACCCGGTGCATCTGACCGATGAGCTCGGTCAGAGGTACGCCGCGGACATGCTGATCGGCGCGTTCGGGGTGAACTCCAGCACCGGCCAGCAGTTCGAGCGGCTGGGGTTCGGCTACAACCGTCCCGCCACACACGCCGCGGTGCTGGCCGAGTTTCCGATGCCCGAGGGCCAGCGTCCCGAGGGAGCGGGCAGCGAGATCGTGGTGTTCATCCCCGGTGAGCGTCCGGTGCAGTTCGGCGTGATAACGCCCAAGAAAGACTATGTCACCGTGTCGCTGGTGGGCAAGGGGCTCAGCCTGAGCGACCTGGAGGAGTTCGTGCGGCGCACCGGCCTTGAGAGGGGTGCACAGGTCGCCACGGTGGACGGCAGTCCACGCTGCCGCTGCGCCCCGCGTTTCCCGGTGCAGCACAGCCCGCGCCTGGCCGCGGCCCATTGCCTGATCGTGGGGGATGCCGGAATCTCGCGCTACTACAAGAAAGGCATCGACAGCGCCCTGCGCTCGGCCTCCCTGGCCGCCGAGGTGCTGGTCCACTGCGGGCCCGCGGATGAGAGGGGCCTTCGCCGCGACTACGAGAGCCGCATCCAGGGCGAGTTCGGTTTCGACAACCGCCTGGGCCAGATCATGTTCCGCCTCTACGACCGGATCAACCGCGTGCCGGCGCTCACCCTGGCCCATCTCCGCCTGGCCCGCGGCGAGTGTCCGCTGTCCGGCCTGGCCGCGCACCGTCTGCGCTGGGTGCTCTGGAACATGTTCACCGGGGATGCGCCCTATCGCCGGATATTCCTCCACTGTCTGGACCCGCGCCTGGCTTTCGGCGTGGTTTGCTCCGCGCTGCGCGTGCTGCTGAGCGGAAAGAAAGCTTTCGGACAGGAACACGACAATGATTGCAGGTGAGACAAAGCCCCTGCGGGTGCTGATCGCCGGGGCAGGACCAGCCGGAGCGGCCTGCGCCATCTCGCTGCTGCGCCTGGCAGCCCAGGCCGGGCGGCAAGTGCAGGTGGACCTTTTCGAGCACAAGCAGTTCGGCCGCCACTACAACCAGTGCATGGGCGTGCTCAGCCCGCCGATCCAGGAGCTGTTGACCGGCCTGCTCGGCCTGGAGATACCGGAAAGTCTTATCCTGCGCCGGATATACGGTTACTGCCTGCACACCGAGAGCACCAGTATCCGCCTTCAGGAGAGCGAGGCCGGGGGGGGCGCGACGCCCTCGCTGGCCACGCGGCGGGTGCAGTTCGACGCCTTCCTCAACGAATCCGCCTGCCGGGCCGGGGCGGCTCTTCACCCCTGCCGGGTCTGCGATGTGGAGTTCGGCGCGGAGGCGGTGAACATTTTCACCGAGGGCGGCAGTTTCAGCGGCGACATCCTGGTCGGGGCTTTCGGCCTGGACTGCCAGATGAGCGAGGCGCTCGAGCGGCGGATCGGCTACCGGAGGCCGGACTACCTGGACACGGTGGTGACCAAGATCCATCCGGGCCAGGAGCGGGTGGACGCTTTCGGCGATACGATCCACGCCTTTCTCGTTGCCACGGCCGGGGTGGAGTTCGCCTCCCTGGTCCCCAAGGGCAACCATATCACGGCCCTGGTGGCCGGGCGGAAGGTCAGCTCGTTCACCCTGCGGCAGTTCCTCGGCTCGCAGTCAGTGCGGCAGTTGCTGGACTATCCGTTCGAGGTGAGTGACATGTTCCGCGGCAGTTTCCCAATCTCGCCGGCACGGAATTTCTACTGCGACCGTTTCATCGCCATCGGAGATGCCGCCGGGCTGGTGCGCCCGTTCAAGGGCAAGGGGATCAACTCGGCCCTGCTCTGCGGCAGCCACGTGGCCGGCCTGATCCTGGAGCGCGGGGTGACGAGGCAGGCCCTGAGCGGGATCGAGCGCTGCTGCGCCGAGATCATCGGCGACCTGTGGTACGGGCGGGCCACGCGGCTGATCACCGGGGTGATGACCCGCCTGGGGGTGTTCGACCCAGTGCTGGCCACGGCCCGCCGCAGCCCGGCCCTGCGCCGCGCCCTGTTCGACAGCGTCTCGGGCCAGGACACCTACCGCAATGTCTGGCGGCGGATCCTCGGCTCGCCCGCCGATCTACTCAGGGTGAGCGCCGGGGTGGCCGCCGCGGCCCTGCGGCACACCATGTCCTGCCCGCCGGACAGAAGCTGAGCCCTCGCTCCGGGACTGCTTTCCGCTTTGCGCTGTTTACTTTCCGCCGCTTTTGTGCCATATTTCCCGCCGCACTTCGGCCTTTGGGACGAATTTGCATTCAGCTTGGCGTTTTCGTATTAAGGCGGACCGGCATCAGTGGCAATCCGATCCCAGCGACGCCGTCGGTTCGCCGCAGCCCAGCCTTTGGGGTGGATGGTTCGTTTATGATTTATGTAGGGTCGCACCCGCGTGTGCGACCGGGCGGACACATGGGTCCGCCCCTGCGGCTAAGACCGGGCTTAAGTTGAAACACTGCCCGTTGTGCAGGCTCAGGCATGCGCGGCCCCCAAAGACAACCGCGTCGGCCTGGCGGCCGCAAGGGGGGCTGCGGCTGGGATACGCCTGCTTAATGGCGAGAATTGTACGTAATGCATCTGCCGGTACAAATTCACATCGCAAGGGAGAACAATGGCAGAACCGCTGTGTGCCTATTTCGGACGGTGCGGGGGCTGCACCGCGCAGCAGACCGACTACGCCGCCCAGCTCGACAACAAGCGCCGTCAGCTGGCCAACGCTATCGGCTGCGAGGACATCCGCGTGGTCCATGACCGGGAGTATTTCTACCGCACCCGGGTGGATATGATCTTTCACCCCAACGGCCTGGGGTTCCGCCACAAGGGCGACTGGCGCCGCATCGAGGATGTCGACCGCTGCGTGATCGCGAACGAGCGGATAAACGAGCTGTTGGCCGAGGTGCGCGCCTCGTTCACTGGCGCGGACACGTTCGACATCCGGCGCAAGAGCGGCACGTTCCGCTACGCCGTGATCCGCGCCCCGCAGAACGACAGCTCGATCTCCTTTGTCCTGAACGCCGACTCGACCCGTCTGCTGGACGCCCGGGAGCGGGTCGCCCGGTTCGCCGAGCGCAGCAGCGCGGCCAATGTCCTGGTGACCTATGTCCCCTCGAGCACGGATATGAGCGTGGGGGAGGACTACTACGTGGTCAAGGGCCGTGACCTGCTGGAGGAAAGCTACCTGGGACGGCGGTTCCTGCACCACGTGCAGGGCTTTTTCCAAAACAACTATTTCATGGCCGTGAAGTTGCACGAGCACTGCCGGGGCCTGCTCCAGTCGCACCCCACCGAGGGGAGGCACCTGCTGGACCTCTACGGCGGGGTGGGGACTTTCGGCATTATCAACGCCGACCTGTTCGACAGCGTGAGCGTGGTGGAAAGCTTCGGCCAGGCCATCCAGTGCGCCGGGATGAACATCGAGCTGAACGGGGTGGGCAACGTGCGGGCGGTGGTGCTGGATGCCGCGAAGCTGAAGAACCTGGAGCTGCCCAAGCCCCTGATCGTTATCACCGACCCGCCGCGCAGCGGCATGCACCCCAAGACCATCCACCAGTTGGGCGTGCTGCACCCCGAGCTGATCATCTATGTATCCTGCAATGTCAAGCAGCTCGGGATCGATCTGCCCAAGCTCAAGGACTACAGTCTGCGCAGCGCCGCCCTGTTCGACCTGTTCCCCCAGACCCCGCACGCCGAGGCGGTGGTGGAACTGGTCCCCACGGGCGAAACGGACTGAAACGCCTTGAGATATTGACAGCGGCCCACAGGACCCGGGGTGCGGAGCAATCCGCGCCCCGGTTTTTTTGTTGCAGCGGACGGGAGGAATGCCGCGCCGGGACGCCCGGGAAGGAATGGATGTCAAGAGCGGAGTAAGTGGATACCGCGAATAGCAATTCGGGAGCGGGAGCGACCTCCGGGATGGCTTTCCGACCGCTATCCCGAAGCGTGCAGGTACGCTGACTGTCCGCACCGAAAGGTGCAACCGCACCGATCGGTGCGGTGAAATCATGGCAGACGGTCCCGGCCCGGCCCAGAACCGTCGCCGCAGAGATACAGGAATACTGGTCTTACGAAATTGTTCCGCTCGAACTCCGCAATAAGGCCCGCCTGGCACCTTTCTTGTCTAAGTAAAGATATCAGATATCACTCCTATCCCCCTTTCTGGACACAATACGCCCTGTTGAGCCAATACCAGTATGGAATGAAATCATGAGAGTTTTAGTCATCGAGGATGATTACGAGCTGTTGGAAGAGCTGGAGGACGCTCTGAGCGGTGAGGGTTTCGAGACCGTGGCCTGCCGGAACTCGGGCGAGGCGATCGGCCTTTACCGCGCCCGGAGGTTCGATGTGGTGGTTACGGACCTGAAGATGCCGGTGCTGGACGGGTTCGGGCTGTTACGGGCCATCCTGGCCCTCGACCCGCAGGCCCGGGTCATCATCCTGACTGCCTGGGATGACCCGGAAAACCGCCGCCGCGCCGCCGAATACGGGGCGATTGGCTTCTACCGTAAGCCACTGATCGATATGGAGGAGTTTTTCGGCACTCTGCGGAGAATCGCGCTGGGCAGCCGGGATGAATCGGGAGCCGCGGACCTGAAACACGAGTGAGCTTCTGCGAGAGAACTGCACTGTAACTCAACAGCCAACTATCCATAATTAAGGAGGCGCCGGGTCATGAAATAGGAATGTCCGCCGAAGCACCAAGCAGGACAACAGCAAACTTTTGGAAGTATCCACAGTTTCCGCGAAAGGATCCACCGAAGGAGGATCTATGTTGGGAAAAGCCGAAAGAGACTCAGTCAAGCTCCGGAGCATTCTGCTCTGCCTGGGGCTGATGCTCTGGGCCGTGACGGGATACGCCCAGATCAGTACGGCCAAGATCGAGGGCGTGGTGCGGGACAAGAACAGCGGCCAGCCCCTGGCCGGAGTGCAGGTGACCTGCGAGGGCACACGTCTGGGTAATGTGACCAACAACGACGGGTACTATTTCATTCTGAACGTGCCGCCCGGACGGCGCTCGATCACTTTCACCTACACCGGCTACCAGAA
>JAJFUG010000082.1 GCA_021372515.1 bacterium | reverse complement strand
GCGCGCCGTGCCCCTACACCTGATCTCCCAGACCACAGGGCCGGCTCGGATTCCGAATAGCCCCATGCCATCGGCCTCACCAGTCCAACGGCTTCTTCCAGGCGGCGCGCATCTGCTCCACGCTCAGGGAGATAAGCTCCGAGGCGCCGTCGCGTCCGGTCACTTTCAGCGTGGGCTGTGCTGTCACCTGCCCCACGCAGGCGCAGGGCAGGCCCGCCAGCGCGGCCTCGAAACGGGCCGCTTTTTCGGGGCTGACCGTTATTACGAACCGCCCCTGGCTCTCGCTGAACAGAAGGCTGTCGTTGCGCGGGACCGATTCGGCACCGGGCACGCGGGAGAGGTCCACCTGCGCCCCCAGGTCACCGGCGATTGCGCACTCAGCCAGGGTCACTCCCAGGCCACCGTCGGAAAGATCGTGGCACGAGGCGACCAGTCCCTGACCGATAGCCCGGTGCAGAGCGGCGAAAGTACGTTTGGAAAGGGCCGTATCCACTGTCGGCACACGGTTACCCACCGCGCCCAGCAGGGCGTAGTACTCGCTCGCCCCGGTCTCGTCCCGGGTCTCTCCCAGCACGTAGACCTTATCCCCATCCGCCTTGAAATCCAGGGTCACGGCGCGGCTCACATCCTCCACGATACCCAGGGCGGTGAAAAGGAGCGTGGGCGGGATGGAAATCTTGTCCCGGCCAGCGCCGTAATCGTTCTTCATGCTGTCCTTGCCGCTGATCAGAGGCACGCCGAAAGCCGTGCAGACCTCGTACAGCGCCTGGCAGGCGCGCACCAGTTGGGCCATCTTGTAGCGGCCGTCCGGGGTCTTTGCCGACTGCACCGGGTCGGGCCAGCAGAAATTGTCCAGCCCGGCCACGCGGGATGGGTCGGCGCCCACGGCCACCACGTTGCGCAGGGCCTCATCCACGCAGCAAGCCACCATATGATAGGTGTCCAGGTCGCTGTAGCGCGGCAGGATGCCGCAGCCGACGGACACTCCGCGCAAGCTGTCCGGACGGAGCTTGAGCACGCAGGCATCCGAGGGCCCCTCGGCGCGCGCCCCGGCAAACGGCTTGACCACTGTTTGCGCCTGGACCTCATGATCGTACTGACGGACGATGGCCTCCTTGCTGCACACGTTCCAACTGGCCAGCAAACCCAGCAGGGGCTGGTCGAGCCGCGCCTCCGGACTCGGCAGCGTCGGCTCGGGGAACACTTTCCGCTCCCAGCGCGCCTCCAGCTCCATCTTCGGAAGGCCGTCGTGCATGAAATCCAGGTCCAGCGAGCAGACAACCGCCCCGTCTTGGAAGGCCACGAACTTGCCCGAATCGGTGAACGTGCCCAGGTCGGTGGCCTCCACCTCGCGGCGGCGGCAGAGGTCCAGGAAAGAGTCCAGCTTGTCAGGCGGCACGGCCAGGCTCATGCGCTCCTGGCTCTCGCTGACCAGTATCTCCCAGGGCGCCAGGCCAGCGTACTTGAGCGGTGCGCGCTCCAGGTGCAACTCAGCTCCGCCCGAGAGGCGGGCCATCTCGCCCACCGAGCTGCTCAGGCCTCCGGCCCCGTTGTCGGTCAGGGTGCGGTAAAGACCGGCATCGCGGGCCTCGATCAGGCAGTCGGCCATCTTTTTCTGGGTGATCGGGTCGCCGATCTGCACGGCGCTGGTGGGGCTTTTCTCATCCAGCTCCACGCTGGAGAACGTGGCCCCGTGGATCCCGTCCTTGCCGATCCGCCCG
>JAJFUG010000081.1 GCA_021372515.1 bacterium | reverse complement strand
AAAGAAAATTGGCACTTTATGACGAGTATAAAAACTCTGAAAGCGCTGAAACTAATGCACCAAAAGAGGAAATAGACTATACCAAGATCGCCGAAAACTATAGCCAGTTAGTTATCAACTACGAAAGAAAAAGAGATTTCCCCTCCGCAGAACAGTTCCACATCGGTGAAATGGAGTGCCGCAGAAAACAGAAAGGTGAAAAGGTCAAGTCTCCTTTCTGGCGTAAGCTCCGCGAATGGTGCAACGAGTATAACCTGTACCGCATCCTCAATAATTACGGCACAAGCTATTGGCAGGCGTTCTGGGTGCTGCTTTGCATGTTCCTGGCTTTCTCCGGCATCTTCCTTATGTCCGGGTTCGAGGTGGTGGGGGAAAAACCAGTGAACTACAATTGGGGCTGGGGGCTGCCTTCTTGGGTGGACTTCAAAGAAGCTCTGCGTTTCACGCTCTCAATCCTGCCTTTCCAGCGCAGCATGCGCTACGAGCCGTACGGCCTGTTGACAGAAATATGGAAAGTGGCGGCCGTGCTGGTGTTTTCCTCGCAGTTCGCCCTGCTTTTGCTGGCCGTGCGTCGGCGGTTCAAGAGATAAATCCCTCTCGGGTCCCCTTTGGGGGATTCGCCTTTTGTCTTTCGCGTAGGGTCACAGTGCACCGTGACCGAATTCTTTTCTATGCGAGGCAGGCCTCGCCCCTACGACAGGCGCCAAACGGTGTTGCACAGGCTTCACTTTGCCGCAAGCCCTTCCATTTTTTTTCACCCCCGCCACAACTCGCTGTAGAGCGAATCCAACGTCTCGATCTGCCCGCGCCAGAGGCCACGCGCGGCCACAAGCCTGGGTCCCTCGCTCCGTGCCCGGGCGGCCAGAGCGCTGTCACGGCTGGCCTGCAGAATGCACTCCGCCAGGGAGTCTATGTCCCCGGGCGGGAACAGAAGGCCGTTCACGCCGAGACTCACCCAATCGCGGTTGGAGGGAATGTCGGCCACTACGGGCAGGCAACCCAGGGCCAGGGCTTCGAGAAGAGATACACTCGTGCCGTCGGCCGGGCTGGTGCTCACGTACACCCGGCAGGCGGCCAACTGGCGCGCCAGCTCGGGTGGGGTGAGCCGTCCGGTGAAAGTCAGCCTGTCGCCCAGGCCCAGCTCCGCGCCCAGGGATTCAAGAGAACCGCGCTCGGGGCCCTCCCCGGCCAGGACCAGGTGCAGTCTCGGGATATTTTCGCGCAGGCGCGCGGCGGCCCGCACCAGGTCCTCCACCCGGTAGAGCGGCAACAGGCTGCGCGTGCTGAGGATGCCGAAAGAGTCCGCCGAGTCCTTGTCCGGTTGCACGGAGGCGTTGAACACGGACTCATCCACCCCCAGCGGGCGGGTGAGGATACGCCCGGCCGGCACGCCGATGGAGAGAAGGTAATCCGTGATCGGGCCGGAGACACTTTGCACCCGCGCGGCTCCGCGGGCGACAGTGCGGAATATTTGCGCCGCAACACCGCCGCGCTCGGCGGCAAGACGCTGGTCCGAGCCATGGACCGTGAGAATGAGGGGCCTTCCGGTCACACGCGCCGCGGCCAGGCCCACAAGCCCGGCCGGGAACGCCCAATGCGCGTGGATCAGGCCGCAGCCGTGGCGCAGAATTTCGCTGACAGATGCCGCTGTTCCCGAAGTGACAAGGGAGGCCACGCGCAGGTACGGGGTGCGTTCGTATTCGATAAGGAGCTTTTGCGCCGAGAGGAACGGGAACCGCCGGATGTCGTGAGTTGGGAAGCTCTCGCGCGGGGGGCTTTCGCGGTAGATACGCGGGGCCAGCACGTACGAGCGCCAGCCGCGCACTGCCAGGTCCTCCACCGTGCGGCGGATGAAAGAGCCGTGGTAGGAGCCGGGCAGGTCGGGGTAGGCGTTGGTTATGACACAGACCGGGCCGGGCATGCGGGGCTCATTTCCGGGCGTCGCCGCGCCGCAGCAGGAGGATTTCTTTCTGGGTGCGGAACAGCTCGCGCCGCAGCATGCTCACCTGGGTGCTCACGAACGCGAACCCGGCGATCTGGATGCCGGCCAGCAGGAGGATCACGCTCAGCCAGACAATCGGGCGGGTGGGGTTCAGCCGCGCGATCAGCCAGAGGTGGAAAAGATACCCGGCTATTCCCGCCGCGGCCAGGATAAGGACCAGGCCGGCCACGCCGAACAGCAGGATCGGCCGCTCGTAGAACGAGAACATCAGGTGGCTGAGCGCGGTGACGCGGAACTTGAGCTTGCTCTTGCCGCGCTTGCGGCTGGTCAGCACGGCCGGCGACTCGACTATCCTCAGGCCCGCTGCCTCGGCCTTGGCCACGGTTTCCAGGTGGATGTCCTTGCCCTCGCTGTAGAGTTCGATGCACTCGAAAACCCTTCGCCTGTAGGCGCGGAACACGCTGGTCATGGTCCAGTAGCGCCGTCCCATGGCCTGACGCAGGATCACGTTGGCCGCCCGGCTGATAAAAAGCCGCAGCGGCGCCACGCCCTCGGTGCGGCCGCCCGGCATGTAGGGGCTGGCCAGCACGATGTCCGGCGCATCCGGTTCCTCCAGGCGGCGTACGAGCTGCATTATCTGCCGCGGGTGGTAGCTCAGGTCGGCGTCGATCGCCACGATATATTCGCCCGCAGAGGCGGCGTAACCGGCGCGCAGAGCCGCGCCCCGCCCGCGGTTGACCGGATGGCCGGCTGCCCGGACCCGGCTGTCGGAGGCGGCCAGCTCCAGGATCATGCCCAGCGTGTCGTCCGTGGACCCGTCATCCACGCACACCAGCTCGAAGCCGATTCCCGCGGGCTCGAGTTCCGCGATCACGGCGGCCACGGTGCGGCGCACGTTTTCGCCCTCGTTGTACATCGGGATGACCACACTCAGACGGGGTGTTTCCATAGGCTGAATACCGCTTTCCGTTCCGGGTTATCGTTACGGTTCGTGACTGCCTGTTATGTGGTTCGATACGGCGCAGATATAGCAATAAACGTTCCAGAATACCCGCCGCGGCAACGGCTGTCAAATCCCGCCCGGAAATCCCGACAACTTTGAACTTGCCAGAGCTTACGACGGGTGGTATTATTATGCGACCGGGTCTTTTCGCTATTTTTATGGTATGGAAACTATTCATAATTTTTTCTTATTGAATTGTCGCGGATCATAACCGCAAGACCGCAGTGGATCGCGGGCGGGACCGCCGCCCTCCCTGCAACTGCGGGCACTCGGGAGCTGTCGGATGGCGATTCAGTCGGCACAGCCGCTGGGACAGGCGCTGGTGAACGCGGCGGTGATCACCCGCGACCAGCTCGAACTGGGAGTGAAAGAGCAGAACCGCACGGGCAAGCGCCTGGGCGAGGTGCTGGTCAATCTCGGTTTCTGCAAGGAGGAGGATGTCGCCCAGGTGGTGGCGGGCCAGGCCGGAGTCAAGCTTCTCGAACTGGGACGCCGCCGTGGGGATGACAGCGCGATCCGCCTGATCGACAAGGAGTTTGCCAAGAGCAACAAGCTGGTGCCGGTCTCACTCAAGGATGACACCCTGCTGGTGGCGATGGACAACACGCTGGACGTGATGATGATCGACCAGTTGCAGAGCCGCACCGGCAAGTTCATCGAGGCGGTCCAGGCCACCGAAAGCGATATCCTCTCCGCCATCGAGCGGTTCTACGAGGGCGAGGTCAGCGAGGATGACGTGATCGAGCAGCTCTCCCTGGCCGCCGAGCGCAGCGGCGCGGATGAGCGCCAGGCCTCCACCGAGGAGTCACCGGTGGTGAAGATCGTGGACCAGATATTGATCAAGGGCGCCCGCGGCGGGGCCACGGACATACACATCGAGCCGGATGAGAACACGATCCGCACACGGTTCCGGATCGACGGCATTCTGCAGCAGGGGCCCTCGCTGCCCAAGTCGCTGCAGGCCGGGGTGATCGCCCGGCTCAAGGTCATGAGCAACATGAACATCGCCGAGAGCCGCCTTCCCCAGGACGGGCGAATCCGGTTCCACATGGGTCGCAAGCAGGTGGACCTGCGCGTGTCCACCCTGCCGACAATCAACGGCGAGAACGTGGTCCTGCGCCTTCTGGACAAGAGCAAGGTCATCCTTGGCCTGGAGCGCCTGGGGTTCACCCCGAAGAACCTGGAGATATTCAAGCGCTCCATCACCCGTCCCAACGGCATCATCCTGGTCACCGGGCCCACCGGAAGCGGCAAGACCACCACCCTGTATTCGGCCCTGAGTTTCCTGAACAACTCCGAGCGCAAGATCGTCACCCTGGAGGACCCGGTCGAGTACGAGATGACCCTGGTGCGCCAGGCCCAGATCAACACCCGCGCCGGGTTCACCTACGCCGCGGGCATGCGCGCGATCCTGCGCCAGGACCCGGACGTGATCCTGGTGGGCGAGATACGTGACCAGGAGACGGCCGAGATTGCCATGCAGGCCGCCATGACCGGCCACCTGGTGTTCAGCACCCTGCACACCAACGACTCGGCCGGTGCCTTCCCCCGTCTGGTTGAAATGGGCATCGAATCGTTCCTTGTCTCCAGCTCGGTCAACTGTGTGCTGGCCCAGCGCCTGATCCGCAAGATCTGCCTCTCGTGCAAGAAAGAGTGCGAGCCCTCGGATGATGACCTGCGCAAGTTGGGTCTGAACGAGAAGGGCCGCAAGTATAAGTTCTACAAGGGCGAGGGCTGCGAAGCCTGCAACGGCACCGGCTACAGCGGACGTTGCGCGATCTACGAGGTGCTCACGGTCAGCCCACGGATCGAGAAGCTGGTGCTGCGCCGGGCGGACGGCCCCGAGATCAAGACCGCCGCGATCGAGGAAGGGATGACCACCCTGATGCACGACGCCCTGATCAAGGCCGTGGGCGGCCAGACCAGTATCGAGGAAGTCCTGCGGGTGACCTACGCCGGGATGTAATTCTTTTGGCCGGGGCGTGGGAGATAACACCGTAGGGGCGGCCCCCTGTGGCCGCCCGAATCGAATATGGCAAGCACAGGGGCCTGCCGCTATGCAGGCTGGCCCCAGGAAGCGGGGCTTAGAAGCTTCCGAACGCAAGTCGGGTATATGAGCCTGCGGAGAGCGAGCCATGCCGGTTTTCGATTACAAAGCCACGGACGACGCGGGCAAGACGGTCAAGGGGACACTGACCGCCGAGGATGAAGGCGATCTGGAAAACCAGCTCGACAAGAGCAACCTGATCCTCATCACGGCCCGCGAGTCCAAAAGTGGTGGGAAAAAAGCCTCCTCCGGCGGACGTTCCGAATCCGGTTCACGCCGGATCGTGCGGGCCAAAGTCAAACGTCAGGACCTGATCTCGTTCACCGTGCACCTGGCCACGGTGATCGGCGCCGGTGTGCCGATCCTGCAGGGCCTGGACGACATGATCGAGGAGACCGAGAACCCCCGTTTCCGCGAGGTGGTCCGCGGCATCCGCCAATCGATCCAGGACGGGTTCAGCATCTCGGACGCTTTCGCCCAGTACCCCGACATTTTCAGCGAGCTGTACGTTTCGATCCTAAAGAGCGGCGAAACCACCGGCCGCCTGGACGAGGTGCTCAAGGAAATAGTCCGTTTCCTGGAATGGCAGAGCGAGCTTATCGGCACGATCAAGCAGGCCAGCACCTATCCGATAATTGTCATGACTTTCGTCGGCGGTCTGGTCACCGCGCTGTTCACTTTCATCCTCCCGCGTTTCCTGGGCATTTTCGACAGCTTCAACATTCCACTGCCCCTGCCCACCCGCATCGTAATCGCGCTCAGCGCGTTTTTCCAGAATTTCTGGTGGCTGTTGATCGCGGCGGTGGTGGGGACCATAGTCGGCCTGCGCGCGGCCAACAAGACACCGGGCGGACGGTTGGTCCTGGACCGGATCAAGCTGAGGATTCCGGTGTTCGGCGAGCTGGTCCGGCGGATCGCGCTCAGCCGGTTCTCGCATTACCTGGCCACTCTTTTCGGCGCCGGGGTCAACATCATGGGGGCCCTGGAAGTGGTCGAGCGTGTGGTGGGAAACGCCGTGCTGGCCGAGGTCATACGCCGCGCCCGTATCCAGGTCGGCACCGGCCAGACTATCGCCGGGGCGCTGCGCGAAAGCGGCCAGTTCCCGTCCATGGTCGTGCGGATGGTCACGATCGGCGAGACCACCGGAAACCTGGAGGAGACGCTGCAGAAAGTGGCGGACTATTATGACCGCGAAGTGCCGCAGGCGGTCAAGAGACTGACCACAGTGCTGGAGAGCGGCGTAATCCTGGTTCTGGGTGTGGTGATACTGTTTGTCGTCCTTGCCATTCTCCTGCCCATGCTGTCGCTGCAGCAACTGGGCCAGAGCTGAACCCGACAACTCGGGGGCGGTGCATATGAAACGGATACGATTGCATACAGACCGTGGTTTCAGCCTGATCGAAGTGATCGTCGCGATCACGATCATGGCGATCCTGGCCGCGGCCGTGGTCCCGGTGGCATACCACCAGATCGAGGAGGCGCGCTACAAGAGGGTGGTGGGAGACCTCCAAGCGATTTACGAGGCCGCCATGGGCAAGCCGCAGGAGAATTATTTCGGGTTTGTGGGCGATGTCGGCCGCCTGCCGGATTCGATTCCTCAGCTTATCAACGGGGCCGGCCAGGGCACGGCCTGGAACGGACCCTATCTGTCGCTCGGGGGCTCCGTGACCGTGAAAGACCCCTACGGAAAGCCTTATGCTTTCGACAAAAGCCCCATCCGCGTGCGTAGTTTCGGACCCAACCGGACGAATAACAACGGGACCGGAGATGACATCAACTACCCGGAAAACCCCATCAGCAAGTACAAGGGTGAGTTGGACGTTCAGGTGTTCATCAACGGACGGTTGATCCAGGACGCCACTTTCGAACAGGTCAACGCCACCCTCTCGTACGCCAACAACGGCGCCCCAGCGGTGATGACCTTGCCTTTCAACGCCACGGACATGATCTTCAAGGTGGACTCGATCCACCAGGGGGTCCACGTTCTCACGGTCAACGCCACCAAGGCGATTATCGATCCGGCCAGCACGGCCAAGGAGCTGGTGACGATCCTTCCCGGCTCCAAGACCACGATCAGTGTAAGTCTGCAGGATGCCGACTATCTGAGCCGCACCGATACGGACCTCAACGCCAACGGGGTCCCGGACCGTCTGGAGGACCAGGACGGTGACGGGGTCCCGAACAGCCTGGACCCGGACATCGACGGCGACGGCACGCCCAACGCCATCGACCCCGACTCGCTCAACCCGGCGATCAACGGCGGCGCGGCCGGCGAAATGTCAACGCCCATAGTCAACGATATCACGCCCAGCTTCGGCCGTCAGGGCGAGACCAACAAGCTGATCACGATCGACGGGGCGTATTTCGCGGACGGGGCCACAGTGGCGTTCAGCGGCACCGGCATCACCGTGCTGACAGTGCCGGCCACTTTCGTCGGCGCCACGCAGCTCACGGTGCGCGTCACCATCGCCGCCTCGGCCCCCACCGGCTACCGCAACGTGACTGTGACCAACCCGAACAGCCTGTACGGCTCGGGCTACAACAAGTTCGAGGTCCTGACCTCCTCCGGCAACCCGTCTCCGCAGATCACGCTGGTCTCGCCAGCCATGGCCAACCAGGGAACCTCGGGCCTGCTGATCACGATCACGGGGCAGAATCTCCTGAGCAACACCAACGTGACTTTCTCCAACCCGGGGATCTCGATCACCAACAAGACATTCGTGAGCTCCTCGCAGATCAATGTCACAGTCAATGTTTCGGGCAGCGCCTCCACCGGAGCCGGCACCGTACGGGTCACCAACCCGGACAACAAGTTCGCCGAGTCGGCGTTCACCCTGCTGGCGGTCAAGCCGAATATCGCCTCGATCAACCCGGTCAGCGCCAACACCGGCAACAACAATGTCTGGATCCAGTTCACCGGCAGCAACTTTGTCAGCGGGTTCACGGCCACGACCAGCGGCTCGCCGCTTTCGGTCGACCAGACCCAGTTCCAGAGCGCGACCAGCATCCGGGTCCGGGTGGATGTCGGGTTCAGCCTGCTGGGGGTGGACCGTCTGATTTATATCACCAACCCGGGCGGCGGCGCGGATACGACCAGTTTCCATATCAACGGGCTGTTCTGACGGGGGTGGTTTGCAGAAGAAGCATATCATATTGGCGGTGGTGGCCCTGGCCGGGCTTGCCGGCGGCGCCTGGAACTGGTTGAACTATTTCAAGCAGCACGCCGCGCCGCCGGTCAACCTGGAAGTGGTGCGCCAGCCCTCCAAAGTGGAGCAGGAGTTTCAGGCCGAGCAGGCCGCGGCAGCCACGGCCGCCCCCGCCGGCGGGCCGCCCGCCGCAACGGCTGCGGCCCCCGGTGCGCCGGTGGCGCTGAATGTCCCGTCCAGCCTGGCCCGCAACCCTTTCCTCACTCTGGATGAGGAGAAGGCCCTGGCCCACGGCGAATTGCTGGAGCCGGCCCTGCCGGACGCCGCACCGGTCGTGGTCGACGAGGGGCCGCCCCCGCCTGAAATCCCGGTCAAGGGTGTGATCCAGGACAACGTGACCGGCAAGTTCATGGCGCTGATCGAGGGGCGCTATTACGGGGTGGGGGACCGGATCGGGGAGGAAAAGGTGGTCGGGCTGGATATGAACACGATGACACTGGAATCCGGAAACGGGAGCACCCGGCGGATTCCGCTGAATGCCACGGCCCAGGATACCAGCGCCCGGCAGCCGGTTATCCGGATACGCAAGGCGCCCTGATCGCAGTCACGTGACAGCTTGAGAACAAGTCGGACTTCAACTTCGGACATGCAGGCGAAGATGGCTGGACAGACCGGAAAGAAAGGCCCCAGGCGCAAGGCCAAATACACTCCCGCGGCGATCCTCCAGCGGCTGGGGCTGGCCCGTCCCGGCGGCCGCAACGTGATCGGCTTGCAGGTCACGCCCTCGATCATGCGTATAATCGAGATCGACCGCGGGACCAACCCGCCGCGCATCATCAATTTCTCGGCCATCGACCCGCTGATGGACAACGTGCAGGAGGCCACGGACCAGATCCTCGGGCTGATGCACGAAAAGAACATCACCGCCACCACCGTGAACGCCATGGTCTACGACACCGGGGTCGAGCACCGCCAGGTTTCGCTGCCGGCGCTCAACCGCAACGAGATGGAAGCCCTGGTGCGGCGCGAGGTCAAGAAAATAGTGCCGGAGGCGGGCAGCCGGGACATTGCCTCCGATTTCTGGCTCGACCGCGGCGCGCGACGCGCCGGGCGCAAGTCCGATGTGCTGATCGGCGTGGTGCCGCGCGAGAACGTGGGCCGCATCATCGGGCTGATGGAGAACTGCGAGCTGGAGACCCAGCTCATCAGCACCGTGCCGCTGTCGCTCATCTCGGCGTTCGGCGCCTACGGCGAGAAAAGCACGAAAATAATCGCCGCCATGGTGCACCTGGAGCGCGACCGCAGTTTCCTGGTCATTTCCAACCGCGGCACCTGGGTCTTCTCCCGCGAGTTCCAGTCGGTGCTGACCAAGAACGAGAGCGAGAACCAGGGGCAGGCCTCGCTCCAGGCGAAGCGCCAGTTCGCCAGCGCGCGCTACATGGCCGACCAGGAACGTCTCCTGATCGAGGTCAACCGCTCCCTGCTGTATTTCAAGCAGCGATTCCGCGGGGAAGGGGTGAGCCTGATCGTCCTGAGCGGCGAGGCGTTCAACCTGGATGAGATCGCCGGCTCGATCGGCAAGAACATCGGGATCGAGTCCTGCACCTACCTGCCCTCGATGGGTTTCCAGTACAGCCACCTGGGCGAGCGCGCCGAAAAGCTGGAGCGCATTTTCCCCTCGCTGGCCCTGCCCCTCGGGGCGGCGCTTCAGGGCCAGAAAGAGGCCAAGCTCAATTTCGTGCCCCCGGCCTACCAGTCGCGCCGTCAGGCGCGCCTGCGCCGCACCCTTGGCATAGCCGCGGCGGTGGTCGTTTTTGTGGGCATGAGCGTGGGCTACCTGATGATCCGGGACACGCGCACCGAGTTGGAGGATGCGATCCGCCAGAGCGACCAGGAGCACCAGTTGGCCGAACTGACCCGCAGCCTGGACCGGATCGGCGAGATCAAGCAGTCGCGCGACCTGGCCGCGGTGCGGCGTGCGTTTCTGGCGCGCTTCGAATCGTCCGCCTCCCCGGATGTCCTTCTGCTCTACGCCCTGAGCAACTATCTGCCGGACAAGGCCTGTCTGCTGAACGTAAAGGTGGATGACACCTCGGGCAAGCCCCTGGCCTCGGTCGCCGGCCAGGTGAAAAGCGCCTCGATCGCCGAGACCGATACCCAGCTCAACCTTCTGTACCAGCGCCTGCAGGGCTGCGGGCTGTTCGTCTCGCTCAAGGAGCCGAAAATCAACGGCGCCTACGAGAACAATGTCTATGTCCTGGCGTTTCAGATCGAGGGTGAGCTGCAGGTGGGGGTGGGGCCGTGAACCTGAAGAGCGTTCTGAACAAGGTTCTGCTGCCGCTCGGCGTGCTGGCTTTTTTCGCCGTGGTCTGGTTCGGCCTGTACCGCCCGGAGATGGCCAAGATCTCCGAGTACAGGAACAAGCCCCTGGCCACCCGTCAACAGATCGAGTCGATCGCCATGCAGCTCAGCTCGTTCGAGGAGCCCACCGACTCGGAGCGCGCCCAGTGGGACACGCTGGGGCTGCTGATCCAGCGCCGGATGCCCAAGGGGATGGAGATCACCTCGCTATACAGCGATCTGTCCCGTCTGGTGGAAAAGGACTCGCTGATCGATTTCCAGCGGGAGCTGGTCGAGCTGGCCGGAGGGGCCGCCCCGGCCGTGAGTGAGGAGGGCGGGATCGCGCACAGCAGTTTCGACCTCAAGCTCACTTTCCAGTGCGGGTTCGGCGCCCTGCTGGAGTTCCTGCGCGACATCCGCGCGCTCGACCGTCTGGTGGAGGTCACCTCGCTGGATATCACCCGCGGGATGCCGCATGTCACGGTGAGCCTGAACCTGAAATGCTATTACACCCCAGAATGAGTGCGAGGTAAGAATTGCCTCCGTCCCTGGGAAAAAAGTTCCAATCCAACCTGCGAAAGGCTCCATCTGGCTGTCCGGGGTGCATGGTGCGATTTTTGCTCTTATTCTGTGTACGGACAGCGGGCTTATCCGCCTTGCCCTTGTTGTTCGCGGAAAATAATGCCTTTTTGGAGCAATCTACCCGGGAGGAACGATGAGAGTGCACGGTGCAGTCGCGGCCCGCGCCTTCAGAGTGATTTTGCTTGTCCCCGCAGTGTTGATGGTCCTTGTCTCCGCCTCCTGCCACCGTCAGTTGCGCTCGGAGCGTCGCGCGGCGCCCGCAGTGCCCGAGGTCAGCCAGCCGGTCAACCGGATAAGCCTGCAGGATGAGCCGGACGCCCAGGGCCTGCCCGAGATATCCGTCCCGCAGGTGGAGCAGGAAAAGCATCCCGACTACAGTTTCAACAAGGCCGAGCATGTGTTCGACCTCGACCTGCCGGGCGTGGAGCTGGGCACGGTCCTTCAGACCATGTGCGACCAGCTGGGGCTCAACCTTGTGCTCGATCCCAAGGTCCAGGATACGCTGAACCTGAACCTCAAGGGCGTGACTTTCTTCAAGTTCCTGGACATTGTGCTGCCGCGCAAGAATTTCAAGTACCGCCTGGAGGACAATTTCCTGTTCGTGGACGCCGCCGGGCTGCGCACCAAGGTGTTCAACCTGAACTACCTGAACACGGCGCGCCAGATCACCGGGACCATGACCCTGACCGGCCAGGGCGGCGCGGCGGCCGGCGGGTTGATCCCGCAGAGCACCACCACGCTGCAGACCCAGAACACGGTCAACTTGTGGGAGGACATCCGCAACGGCCTGCAGGCGATTGTGCTGGGCCAGGGCCAGCAGACCACGCCGGCCTTGACTCCGCAGGGCAATTTCTCGGGAGTGGATGCCACCACCGGCCACCGTCTGGTGGTCGACCCCAACTCCGGTGTGGTGCAGATCACGGCCAACGACGAGGTGATGGCGGAGGCGGAGAATTTCATCCAGGCCATCGAGAGCAGCCTGCAGCGTCAGGTGCTGATCGAGGCGCGATTCGTCGAGATCAACCTGAGCGAGAATTTCAGCGCCGGCCTGGACTGGTCGGTGATCCCGGACCTGACCAACCTGTCCAACCTCAAGGGCGCCCTGACCGGCGGCGCGGCCGCCAGCCAGTCGCTCGATCCGGGCAACGGCGAGTTCCAGATCGGTGTGTCCAACAAGAACATCAGCGCGATCATGTCGGCGATCAGCCAGCACGGCACGGTGAACGTGCTGCAGAGCCCGCAGGTGAGCACCCTGAACAACCAGCCCGCCGTGATCCGGGTGGCGCGCAACGAGACTTTCTTCCAGCGCCAGGAAACTCCGGGACTGCAGGCCACGGCCACCAGTCCGGCCACTCAGCCGACAGTCAATTACGTGCCCATCCAGCAGCCCACGGGCGTGGTGCTGAACCTAACCCCGCAGATCAGCGATGACGGCCTGATCATCATGTCCATCCGGCCCTCGATCACCACCATCGCCTCGGTGGCGGTCAGCCCGGACGGGCTGAGTTCCAGCCCTGTCACGGATGTGCGCGAGCTGGACACCGTGGCCAAGGTCCGTCACGGCCAGACCGTGGTCCTGGCCGGCCTGATCCAGGAGCGCGAGAACGATGACAAGCGCGAGGTGCCGGGGCTGTCGAAAGTGCCGCTGTTCGGCAATCTGTTCAAGCAGGTGGAAAAGAAGAGGGATAAGATCGAGCTTGTGATAATGCTCACACCCTACATAAATTACAGCCGTCCGACCGAACAGATCAGCTCGCAGCAGCAGATCAACCATTACCGCGAGCTGGTCAAGCGTTACGAGTTCGGCGAGGGCCAGTTCCGCCGCTGAGAATGCTCCTCGCGCCGCGGACGGCGGCAGTTGACTGAAGCGCTGGACAGACCGGGACTGCCAGTATGTACCTTGATTTCTTCGGACTGAAAGAAAAACCGTTTTCCCTGACCCCGGACCCACGGTTCCTGTTCCTGAGTGAAAGCCACCGTCAGGCGCTGGACCACATGCTCTACGGCATCCGGGAGCGTGAGGGGTTCATCCTCATCGTCGGGGACATCGGCACCGGCAAGACCACGATCTGCCGCGAGCTGCTCGAAAAGCTCGATCCCGGCTCGGCCAGCGCGCTGATCCTCAACCCGCTGCTCAGCGAGACCGAGTTGCTGGAGGCGATCCTGCAGGATTTCGGCATCCTGCCCTCGCCCCATGCCCCCGAGGCCCGTCAGGAGGAGTACCGCCGCCTGTACGAGACCCTCGATCCCGAGACCCAGACCGCCCTGGAGCTGAACCCCATGCTCCCGGCGAACAAAGTCCTGCAGGACATCCTGAGCAAAGTCGAAAAACCGGCGGTGCAGCCCTCCAAGAAAGAGCTGATCGACCGGCTCAACGCCTGGCTCCTGGAGCGCGCCAGCCAGGGCGGCAACGCCGTGCTCATCATCGATGAGGCCCAGAACCTCTCGTCCCCTGTGCTGGAGCAGATACGCATCCTATCGAACCTCGAAACCCCGCGCCAGAAACTGCTCCAGATCGTGCTTGTCGGACAGCTCGAACTCAAGCGTAAGCTGGAGGGCCCCGCCCTGCGCCAGCTCAACCAGCGCATCTCGGTGCGTTACCAGATCAAGCCCATGACAGTCGAGGAGACCAAGCGCTACGTGGAGCACCGCTTGTTCGTGGCCGGCTCCAACGCGGCGGTCACTTTCGGGGATGACGCCTACGGGGCGATCTACGATTACAGCCGCGGCGTGCCGCGCCTGATCAACGTCATCAGCGAGCGCTCGATGCTGGGGGCCTACGTGGACCAGACCCGGCGGGTGGACCGTGAGCTGGTCGAGCGCTGCCGCCGCTCCCTGGAGAGCAACCTGGATGAGGAGGCCGAGATAGTCCGCTCGATCAGCAGCCCGGATGAGACGCCCGCGGTGGTGAACCACGTGGCTGCGGCCCCGGCTGCCGCGACCTCGCCCCGTCAGGGCGCGCCGGTGTTCGAGATGGAGGAGACGCCCGAGGAGGCCGTGAAACAGCCCTGGGAGCGCAAGAAGGCAAGCGGCTCGGGTGGGATGCGAAAAATCATCGTCGCCGCGCTGGTCCTGCTGACCCTGCTACTGGCCGCGGCTTTCGGCTACCGTTTCTATATGCAGAAAAATACCCCCGCGGCGTCCAAACCCTCCGCGGCCGGTCAGGAGAAGACCGCGCCGCAGGCCAGGGAGCCGGCCGCGCAGAGTGCAGCACCGGCCCAGAGCCAGACCGCTGCGGCGACCGAGGCCGCCTCCGCCCAGGCGGGACAGGGCCAGGCGACCGATGCGGCGGTGCAGCTTTCCTATTCCATCCAGCTCGGCGCGTTCCAGAGCCTGGATGACGGGCTGGACCAGATGCGCCTTTTGACCGAGCAGGGGCTGAGCGGGCAGATGTACGTGGTGCCGCTGCACCTGGTGCAGTTGGGCGGCCGCTGGTACCGCCTGTTCCTGGGCGGCTACCCGGATGCCGACGCCGCGCGCTCCGAGCTGATGCGTCTGGTGGAGCAGGGGACAGTCTCGTCCGGCAGCGCCCGGATCGTGCAGACGCCGTTGGCTTTCAAGCTTGGTGATTACGACAGCCAGGCCGGCGCGGAAAAGGACCGTCAGGACTATCTCAGCCGTTTCAGCATCCCCTCGTACGCTTTCGAGCTGCACGGGAGCACCCCCGCGGTCTACCGTCTGTACGCCGGAGCGTTCGAGGAGAAAGCCCAGGCTGCTTTCCTGGCCGACCGTCTGGAGGAATCCGGGCTGCACGGCGAACTGGTGGAAAGGACCGGCCTGTGGAAAACCGCCAGATGACAGCGCCCTTCGCGCCCTGGAGTGTCCGATGAGCATCATAGCCGACGCACTCAAGAAAGCGCAGCGCATCGGGGTGAAACCGGTGGAGGGCCTGCCACCGTTCGACCTGAAAAAGGAGGGCGGCGAGCCGGCAGTCAAGGCCGCCCCGGTTGCCACCGCCACCCAGGCCGCGGCCGCCCCGCGGGCGATCCCGCTGACTCAGACCGCCGCGCCCCGAACCGCCGCCGCGCTGCAGGCCGCATCCGTGATCGCCACCGCCGCGCCCGCCCCGGCCACGACCGCGCCGCGTCCCACCAAGCCGGTCGCCGCCCAGGCGGCAGCCCCGGACTACGCCAAAGCCGCAGCCAAGCCGGCCGCCAAACCGAAAGCCCCGCGCAAGCTCTGGAGCTGGCGTATCCCGGTGCTGGTAGTTTTTGTGCTGGGGCTGGCCGCAGGCGCGCTTTACTATGTGAACAAGGTCTATCTGCCCGGCCTGAGCCAGGGCGGGATGAGCGTGTCCTCCGCCCCGCTGCGGCAGGAGAGCGCCCCCGCGCCGGCTCCCGCGCCCGAGGCCGCCGCCCCGAACGACTCCGCAGCGGATTCCGCGCAAGCCGTCCAGCCCACCGACAGCACGGCCACGGCTGCGGCCGAAGCCGCCGGGAGCGAGGCCGCGCCCGCCGAGACGGCCGAGACCGCCGCGGAAACACCGGCCCGGGAACATGTGGCGCGGATCAGGCCCGCCGGGGAGCAAAAGAGCTATCCCGCCGGCGCCACGGCGCCCGTGAGCCTGCCCCCCGGTCCACCGACCGGCAACCTGCCCGCTCCGGCGGAGCAGCCCCCGCTGGCCGAGACCGTGGCCCAGGGCCCCGGAGAGACAACCGAGACCCCGACCACCGCCGCGCCGCGCGGCGAGATAGTCCCGCGCGACCGGGAGGCGACCGCCGAGATACGGCCGGACATCTACCATTTCAACATGGCGGTCTATTTCCAGCGCAACGGCGACATCCAGTCCGCGCTTGACCAATACCAGAAAGTGATCGACATCTCGCCCTACAACGCCGAGGCCTTCAGCAACATGGGCGTGCTGTACAACCAGGTGGGCGAATACGGCAAGGCCGTGTCCGTGCTGCAGAAAGCCCTGCTCATCGACCCGCGCTACAGCAAGGCGCACAACAATCTGGGTCTGGCCTACTACCGCAGCGGGCAGTACGAGCAGGCCCGGAGCGAACTGGAGCGGGCGGTGCAGTTGGAGCCCTCCAGCCAGGACTCCTACAACAACCTGGGGCTGGTCTACCGCAAGACAAGCCGCAGCGGGGAGGCGGAACAGGCTTTCCAGCGCGCCATCGCCCTCGACCCGACTTACGGCGCGGCGCACTACAACCTGGCCTTGCTCTACGATGAGACCGGCCGCCTCGACCGCGCCATCGAGGAGTACCGCTCTTTCCTGAACAACGGCGGCGGCAGCCCGGAGATCAACGCCCGGGTGCGCGAGCGCCTGCTCCACCTGGGCGCCCCCTGAGACAGAGCCGCTCCTCTGCCCCCGAGCCTTTCCGCACCTGTTGTGCCGCGCAGCCTGAACTTGCATATTACAGGATGGTCCCGGACGTGTTGCCACGTCAGCGTATGGCCGGTGGCCTTTTATTTATGCAGGGCCGCACCCGGGTGTGCGACCGGGCGGACACATGGGTCCGCCCCTGCAAAAGACAAACCATCGGTCTGTGTGTGTGTGTAGCATCCGGTTTGTTCTGAATGTCGTCGAGACTGTTGGATTCACCGGAGTTGCGTTGAAACCCAAAGTCGAAGCCAAGCTGGCCACTCTGCCCGCCCGTCCGGGGGTCTACCTGATGCGTGACGGCGAGGGCCGGATAATCTACGTGGGCAAGGCCAAGCTGCTCACCAACCGGGTGCGCAGCTATTTCCACGGCCGGATCGAGAACCCGCGCACCGCGGCGATGGTGGCCCGGGTGGATGACCTGGACTACATCGTCACCGACAGCGAGGTCGAGGCCCTGGTTCTGGAGAGCAACCTGATCAAGGAGCACCACCCGCGCTACAACGTGAGCCTCAAGGATGACAAGCGCTACCCGTACCTCAAGGTCACAGTGAACGAAATGTTCCCGCGCGCCTTTGTCACCCGGCGTTTCGAGCGGGACGGGGGGCGCTATTTCGGGCCCTACACGGATGCCGGGGCGCTGCGCACCACGCTGGAATCCCTGCGCAAGATTTTCCCGATCCGTTCTTGCCGCTGGCCGCTTCCCCACCGGCGCGGGGCGCGCGAATGCCTGAATTTCCACCTGGGCCGCTGCTCGGGGCCCTGTCACGGGCATATCTCGGAGGCCGACTACCGGGCGATGATCGACGAGATGTTGCTGTTCCTGGAGGGCCGCACCGCAGGGATCGAGAAGCGCCTTGAGGAGCGGATGCAGCGGGCCAGCGAGAGCCTGGATTTCGAGAGCGCGGCCCGTTGGCGCGACCAGCTCGCCGCGGTGCGCAAGATGAGCCAGCGCCAGAAAATGCACTCGCCCGGCGGCGCCGACCGTGACATCCTGGCCGTGGCCGTGGACGGTGTGGACGGTTGCGGGGTGGTGCTCAAGGTGCGCGACGGCAAGCTGATCGGACGGGAGCACCATTATCTGCAGAACCGTCTGGGCGAATCCACCGAGGCCGTGCTCGCCGCTTTCATAACCCAGAAATATTTCAGCGACCGCGAGTACCCGCCCGAGGTGTTCCTGGCCTCCGAGGCGCCGGAGCGCGAGATCATCGAGCAGGTGCTGAGCGAAAGCGCCGGCCGCCGGGTGCATGTCCGCGTGCCCGAGCGCGGCGAGAAAGCCGCCCTCACCGCCATGGCCGAACGCAACAGCCACCTGTTGCTGGAGGAGCTGGTGCTCCAGCGCGCCAAGGCCCGTCAGCGGGTGCCCGAGGCCCTGCTCACCCTGCAGAAAACCCTGCGCCTGCCGCGCCTGCCCCGGCTGATGGTCTGCTTCGATGTCTCTACCATCCAGGGGGCCTATGCCGTGGCCGCGATGAGCTGTTTCCGCAACGGCCAGCCGGCCAAGAGCGGCTACCGTCGTTTCCGTATCCGCAGCGTCGAGGGACAGGACGATTTCGCCATGCTGCAGGAGGCGGTGGGGCGATATTTCGCCCGGGTGGCCGCCGGAGAGATCGAACCGCCCACCCTGGTGGTGATCGACGGGGGCAAGGGACAACTGGGTGCGGCCCTGGAGACAGTACGCAAGGCGGGGCTGGAGAACATCCCGCCCTTGATCGGCCTGGCCAAGCGCGAGGAGGAGGTTTTCCTGCCCGGCGAGAGCGACCCCTACGTGCTCTCGCGCCGCAGCGAGGCGCTGCGCATGCTCCAGCACCTGCGGGATGAGGCCCACCGCTTTGCCGTGGGCTACCACCGCGTGGTGCGCACGCGCGAGACCCTGGCCACGCGCCTGGAAGAGGCCCCCGGGATCGGCAAGGCGCGCAGCCGGGCGCTGATCGTGGCTTTCGGCTCGGCCGAGGCGGTGGGCAAGGCCAGCGTGGAGCAGTTGATGGAGGTGAAAGGCATCTCGGCCGAACTGGCCGCCGGGGTGCTCGAATTGCTGAACGGAGAGACGGAGAACGGAGAACAGGATGCTCAGGACGCTTAAGATTCCGGTGGGGGATTTGCAGTCGAACTGTTTCCTGGCCTGGGACGAGGCCACGCGCGAGGCGGCCGTTGTCGACCCGGGGGCCGACCCGGAGCGGATAATCGAGGCCGTGCGCAAGCGAGACCTAAAAATGCGCTATATCCTGAACACCCACGGCCATGGCGACCATATCGGGGCCAACGGGGCGATCAAGGACGAGTACGGGGTGCCGATCCTGATCCATGAGGCGGAGCTGCCGCTGCTGGGCGACCCGGTCCTCAACATGTCCTCGGTTTATGGCGAGCCGGTGGTCAGCCCGCCGGCGGATGGCTTGCTGGCGCCGGGTGAGAAAGTGAAATTCGGCGGGGTGGAGCTGGAGGTGATCCTCACCAACGGCCACAGTCCGGGCGGGGTGAGCCTGTACGACGGCGAGGGGATAGTGTTCACCGGGGACGCCCTGTTCGCCGGGTCGATCGGCCGCTGCGACCTTCCCGGCGGCAATCTCGAAACCCTGGTGAAGGCGATCCGCAAGGGGCTGCTGGTGCTGCCCGACCCGACCCAGGTGCTGCCCGGACACGCCCAGAACACCACTATCGGACAGGAGAGGAAGTGGAACCCGTTCCTGACCTGAGCCGGCAGGAGGCCGAACGTCAACGTGACAGCCTGCGCCGGAGTTACCACCTGGAGCAGTTCGAGGACTACATGCTGTTCGAGCGCAGCCTGGCCGACAATTCCCAGGCCGCCTACAGCCGGGACGTTGAAGCGTTCGCGCAGGAGATGGCCCGGCGCGGCGTCCAGTCGCCCGGCGCGGTGGAGCGCAGCCACGTGGCCGAGTACCTGAACAGCCTGGCCGCACTGGAGCTGGCCCCCACCTCTCTGGCGCGCAAGAGCAGCTCGATCCGTCTGTATTTCCGTTTCCTGGCCGGGGAGGGCGTGGTCGGCCGGGACCCCACCGACACCCTGGAGCTGCCACGCCTGGGGCGAAGGTTGCCGCACGTGCTGTCGCTGGAGGAGATAATGGCCCTGCTCGGGGCGGTGGATCGCGGCGCCCTGGGCGGCCTTCGTGACACGGCCCTGATCGAGAGCCTCTACGCCACCGGGATGCGGGTCTCGGAGGCCGCCGGCCTGCCGCTGCAGAACCTCCACCTGGAGCGCCAGGTGGTGCTGGTGTTCGGGAAAGGCTCGAAAGAGAGGCTTGTGCCTGTGGGTGAGGCGGCGATCCGGGCGCTGAGGGAATATCTGGAGCGGGAGCGCCCGATTCTGGACAAGGGGCGCGGCCAGGGACGGGTGTTCCTAAACCGCGGCGGCACGCCCCTGTCCCGGATGGGTATCTGGAAAATCCTGCGCAAGTACGCGATCCTCGCCGGAGTGGAGAGCAAGGTGCACCCCCACGTGCTGCGGCACTCGTTCGCCACACACCTGATCGAGCGCGGGGCCGACCTGCGCGCGGTGCAGGAGATGCTGGGCCATGTGGACATCTCCACCACCCAGATCTACACCCACCTGAGCGGCGAAACCCTGCGCCAGGTCCACCGCGATTACCACCCGCGGGCCTGAGCATGAAAAGGCCGGTCCTCCGCCTGGGAGAACCGGCCTCGACGCTTCCCGCGCAGTGTCCGGGCCTGTGCCCGCCGCTCAGATCACGAAATCCTTCTTCAGCTTGACGCCCTTGACCTCGGTCTGGATCTTGGTCTTGCTCTTCATGTCGAACGAGCCGTCATTGGCGAAGATCAGGACCGCGCTGCCGGCGCCCTCGCGTTGCACCTTGCCGGGCAGGGTCTGGTTTTTCAGATTCCGGAGCTGGGTCTCCGACTCGTTGATCTCGCTGCCGAGATTGAAGCCCTTGGTGTCGTCGAAATTGAGCCGGAACGCCAGGTTGTTGCCCTGGTATGCATCACCCAGGTAGGTGATTGTGTAGTTGAACTTGACGAAATTTTCGGCGATCACCACGCCGAAACTGCCCTTCATTTCCTTTTCCTGCGCCAGCAGACTTCCGGCGCACAGCACGCACATGGCTACTGCGAGCAAACTCTTGCGCATCGGTCTTTCTCTCCTGTCAGAGCGATTTGTACATTGAACGGCCGTGAATCACTGCTGAGTATCCGGGGCCGGCCTGCGCCCAGCCGCATTGTCGCGGAATGACTGGTTCGACCACTTTCCCCGAGACGTTCCTTTTCGGCTTAATCCGCCGGCCCCTGAAAGGCCGGGTCCATCCTGCTATCCGCTCATATTTCTGCTGAAAGCTCTCCTCCCGCTGCGCGAAATCGCACACCGTTACGGGGCGACAGCGCGGGCGGCAATTCGTTAAAGGTATGGAATTGCTGCTCAATCATCCAGATTATGGGTTAATATCCACAGAATGTAATGCAGAAGTTGTGCCGTGGGAACACGAAAATGTAAGTGCATGAATCCCAATTGAGCACCTGTCTGCGGGTCTCCGCTCTCACTGTCTGAAATCAACCACAGTGGGCGAAACCGTACGCCGAATCCAATATCTGTAGTGGAGTGACCGGACCAACCGCACAATACCTGGGGAGTTCCTCCAGCCGGCTATTCAGGCGGGGGCCTGGCCGGGAAGGTTGCGGCCGCTCTGGCGCTCCAGCACATTCTTGATTTTCATCAGTAACAGCTCGGTGTCGACCGGTTTGACTATATAGTCCTCGGCTCCCTTGCGCATGGCGCGTTTCATACTGTCCATCGAGCTGAACCCGGTTATCATGAACACCACCACCCGGGGGTCCAGTTTCTTGGCCTGGGCCAGGATTTTCAGCCCGTTGTCATCGCCCAGGCGGATATCGGTCAGGATCAGGTCGAAGCGATTTTCCTTGATCATGACCAGGCCCTCGCGGCAACTTCCGGCGCTGTGAACCTCGTAGTGCTCCTCCGCGATCAGGCGCACGAAACTCTGCCGTACCAGCGGATCGTCCTCCACCACAAGAATCCTCTGGTGTGCGGGCATGGAAGTCCTCGGTGGATCGACGGCAAATGGATATGCAAAGGGCTGAACCTCTTGAGCGAGGACCAGCCCTTTCAAAGACAGCTGATCTGCCGGTGGCGGTCTCGGACTGACAACTTATCCCTGCGGCAGGAGCGGTTTTACAGAGTGAAATCTTTCTTCAGCTTGTAGCCTTTGATTTCGGTATATAGCTTGGTCTTGCCCTTGAGGTCGAAACTTGCGTCTTTGGGGAACAGCAGGAGTGCGCTGGCGGCGCTTTCCCGCTGGACTTTACCCTGGAGGGACTGGTTTTTCAGGTTTTTAAGCTGGGTCTCGGCTTCGGTGATCTCGCCGGCGAGATTGAAACCCTTCGTATCATCGAAGCTGATTCTGAACGCCAGGTTGTCGGGCTGGGCCGAATCGCCCAGGTAGGAGATGGTGTAGTTGAATTTGACGAAATTTTCGGCTATCACCACCCCGAAGCTTCCTTTAAGTTCCTTATCCTGAGCCATCAGGCTCGAGGC
Organism: bacterium; assembly: GCA_021372515.1. Lineage (NCBI taxonomy): Bacteria > bacterium. Next base: position 24,625 of record JAJFUG010000081.1, on the reverse strand, counting down.
CAGCAGGATCGACAGGAATAAAAATGAGCCAAACCCTCTCATAGAGCGCCTCCTGCGTAGCAACAGAAATATTTGAAGAATAACCTTTTCCTCAAAATTGAACAACAGGCGCCTTCCCGCGACGGCGCAACGGTCCGACTGAATTATACAATCAGTGGAACATCCTTGCACTGGGCGTTTAGTACACATAGCGTTAGAAACGCTAATTATATGATAGCGGACTAATTATAAAAGTCAAGAATAATTTCGGCTCTCCGGTCATCTCGCACCGGGTCGCGGCCGGGCTTTTCCGGGCGCTCTCGGTTGCAAATACGAACTCGATGAGCCGGTTACGTTGGATCTGAGAGCGAAGCCCTCTGGACATCTGCACACAATCATGACAAAAAACCCAACGCGGCAAGACTTTACTGTTCAAACCCGGGGATGACTATATTGTATTCAGGACCAGCCGCCCGGATTACAGGCGAGGGGTTCCGGGGACTGTATCTTCAACGACGGACCGTAAAAAATTGGGAGAGCGACTCGTGGCGCTCGTGCGTTTCGAGGGAATGTTTCGGGGACTGCGGTCGGCCGAATCTGCAACAGAGGGGTGGATGGCTAACGGGAAAGGGTGGTGGTGAGATGCTGGAGCACAAAGGTATGTTTTTTCTGGCTGAGGCGGTGGACAGGAACGGTACTATTTCCGCGGAAGTGATTCCGGCAGCGGAAGGCAAGTTTACTCTGCTCTGCGGCGGGAGCGCCTCGCTGCGGAGCGCTCTGCTGCGTTCCCTGTCCGGTCTGGACAGCGGGAAAGCCTCCAGGGCCGTGTTGAAAGCGGGTGCCCTGTCGGGCCGTGTCGACCCGGCCGGGTTCCGTCGCGCCTACCTGCCTCCCCAGGGCGCGGAAATATTCGCCGGCGCCACGGTGGAGGAGGAGCTGTCTTTCGCCGTCTCCGAGTCGGGCGAGCGAGAGGCTGCCCCTCCGCAGTGGTTGCGGGAATTTTTCGCCGGCCTTCTTCCGCGCTCGGTCTGGGAGCTGAGTTCAGCCGAGCGGCGCCTGCTGCTGCTGGCCTCCCAGGCTGCGGCCAGTCCCGGGCTCTGGCTCTGCGATGAGCCCCTGGCCTGCCTGGATGGAGTCAGCGGTGGGGAGGTGCTGCGTTTCCTGGCGGCTGCCTGCCGCGGCGGGGCAGTGGTGGTGGCAGCCGCCGCCGAACCGGCCCCCCTGGCCGGTCTGGCCGATATCTATGTCACCCTGGAGGGACAGGGTTTCAGGCCGGGTGTCTGGGACAGCCGTGGCAAGCCGCGCGACCCCGCGCCGGGGGTCGGAGAAACGCGCGAGGAGGGTCTCTGGTTTACCGACGTAAGCGGTTCGCTGTCCGCGGAAGAAGGGGCTGCCGGCATTAATTGAAGAAAATTCCAGTCCGGGCGGTCAAACAGAATGAGTGAAGCGGAAGATTGCCGAGAAGGCGGCCTGGGACCGTGGAAAAGCTTTTTCCTTGACTGGTAGTAAGGTGAAAAGTATCTTTAAGTTTATTGTTTACAGGTTTGGCATTTGGATGTCTTTTGTGCGGAATGTCTTACCTGACGGTGACTGCCGCCAGGTTTGCTGCCACGGTCTGAAGATTTCTCCTTGTGGATGTGATGAAATATGTCAGGCTGGGATTATTTTAGGGGGAATGTACCTGGCCTGCAAAAGCCCGGAATCATTACAATCGCTGGAAGAAAGGATAACAAAATGCGCAAGCTGATCGTAGTCCTGTCGCTGGCCGTGGTCTGGATGTTCACAGTGGCATCCTCCCCCGTGGTGACCGGAGCAAAGGTGAGAATCAAGGCCAAAAAGTACGATGAGGCGATAAAGGTCCTTGAGGACAGCAAAGCCGAGTATCCGAACGATCCCGAGCTGTACTACTACCTGGGCCGGGCCTATGCCGGCACGGCCAAATGGGCCCCTGCGGGCGATAATTTCAGCAAGGCGCTCACTCTCAATCCGGACAAGGAACTGAAGAAAGAGATCGAGAAGTGGCGCGACTTCCACTGGTCGTCGTTCGTCAAGGAAGGTTCGGCGCTGCTGCAGCAGAAGCGCTATGACATCGCCATCGACAAGTATGTCCTGGCCAACAAGATCAATCCAGACCGCAAGGAAAGCTGGGCCAACCTGGGTGTGGCGCAGCTCGAGAGCGGACGCGCCTTCGATGAGGCCCAGCCCCCGAAGCCGGACAGCGCCAAGATCCTGTACGAGGGTTCCATCGATTCGTTCAAGAAAGCGCTGGAGCTCGATCCGACCAACGAAACGTTCATCAAGAACCTGGCTCAGGCCTATACGATCGCCGGCAAGGAAGACGAGGCGATCGGGATTTACGAAAAATGCCTGGAAAACAACCCGGATGACTCTCAGATCAAGGAACGCCTGGTCACCCTGTACATGACCCGCCAGGATTTCGAAGCCGCCGCCCGTATCTTCGACACCATGCTCTCCGATGCCGGGGCCGAGTTGGGCGCCGCCGATTATTTCAACGCCGCCAGTTGCTACTACCAGATTTACATGGGCCTGTCCAAGAAAGAGGACCAGGCCTCCAAGGACAAGGCGGCCGAGTTCCTGCACAAGGCCGCGGGCGCTTACACCAGCGTGCTGGAGGAAACTCCTAACGATTGCGAGGCCGCGACCCAGCTCTATTACACCTATATCAACCTCGAAAACTGGCCGAAAGTGATCGAGACCATCGAGGGCATGATGAAGAACGGTTGCCAGCGCGATTACCCGACCCTGCAGAACCTGGGCGTGGCTTACGTGAAGGTTGGCAACAAGGAAAAGGGCGTCGAGGTGTTCAAAGAGGCTGAGGCGCTCAAGGCGAGCGACGCGGGTAAGAAGTAGGCTGCTGCGGGTTCGGTGGCCTCGGCTTTGCGAACGCTGGAATTGAACTGACGAAAAGACCTTCCGGTGAGGTGGGCAGTACGCCCCGCTGGAGGGTCTTTTCGGGAATGCCCAGTTTTATGTTGCGAAGCGCTTTGAATCTCGGTACATTCAACCGTTGGTGCAACCGCTGTTCGTGAGCGGCAGCCGCGCGATATACGGGACGTTAAGCTTCATTCAAGCTTTTGCCAGAGGTCGTGATGAACTCCCCATCCAGAGACAGGCTGGTGCTCGACGCCAAGATGATCGAGCGCACGCTCAAACGCATGGCCGATGAGATCGTGGAGCAGAACCAGGGCACCGAGTCGCTGCTGGTGGTCGGGATACAGACCCGCGGGGTGAACCTGGCCGAGCGTCTGGTCCAGTGCATCCAGCAGGCCGAGGAGGTGCGGGTGCCCACCGGAAAGCTGGACATCACCCTGTACCGCGATGACCTCCGTCATGTGGCTGTCCAACCCCTGGTGCGCAGCACCGACCTGCCCAGCGATATCACCGGCCTGCACGTGGTGCTGGTGGATGATGTTCTGTTCACCGGCCGCACCGTACGCTCGGCCCTGGACGCCCTGGTGGATTTCGGCCGCCCGGCGCGTATCCAACTGGCCGTGCTGGTCGACCGAGGACACCGCGAGCTGCCGATCCAGGCGGACATTGTCGGCAAGACTGTCGCCTCCGCGCAGAACGAGGAGGTGGTGGTCAAGGTCAGGGAGGTGGACGGGGCCGACGGTGTCTGGATCCGGCCGGTTTGACCGTCAGGCAAGCCCTGGTTTTCCGTTGCCGTTTCTTTCAACCCTGTCCGCAGAAGGTCTTGCATGCTATTCAACCGCAAGCATCTCTTAGGCCTGGAGGAACTTACGGCGGAAGAAATCCAGATGATCCTGGACACCGCCGTGCCCTTCAAGGAAATCAGCGAGCGACAGATCAAGAAAGTCCCCGTTCTGCGTGGCAAGACAATCGTCAACCTCTTCTTCGAACCCAGCACCCGCACCCGCACTTCCTTCGAGTTCGCCGAGAAACGTCTCAGCGCCGATACGATCAACATCTCCACCTCCCAGAGCAGCGTGGTCAAGGGTGAGACCCTGGTCGACACTGCGCGCAACCTCGAAGCGATGAAGATCGACATGGTGGTGATCCGCCACGGGGCCTCGGGCGCGCCGCGTTTCCTGTCCGAGCGTATCGACTCGAACGTGATCAACGCCGGGGACGGCTGGCATGAGCACCCGACCCAGGGTCTGCTCGACATGCTCACCATGCGTGAGCGGTTCGGACGCCTGGCCGGGCTCAAGGTGGGGATCATCGGCGACATCACCCACAGCCGGGTGGCCCGCTCCAACATCTGGGGCCTGCGCAAGATGGGGGCCGAGGTGGGGGTGTGCGGCCCGCCGACCCTGGTGCCGGGCCATGTCCGCGAGCTGGGGGTCAAAGTCTACCCGCGGGTGGAGGATGTCCTGGCCGAGTGCGATGTGATCAACGTCCTGCGCATCCAGCTCGAGCGCATGCAGTCGAACATGTTCCCCTCGCTCCAGGAGTACAACCGCATTTACGGCGTGACCACCCGCCGTCTCAGGGCCGCCGGGCACGATATCCTGATCCTGCACCCCGGGCCGATGAACCGCGGCGTGGAGATCGACAGCGACGTGGCGGACGGGCCGCAGCAGGTGATCCTCAAGCAGGTCACCAACGGCGTGGCGATCCGCATGGCGGTGCTGTTCCTTCTGGCGGGCGGCAAGCCCGCTGGCGCGGCCGAGGCCGCCTCGATGCGCGAATAGACCCTTGAACGTTCTGCGAGGAAAGGCAGGTGCCTTTTGGACCGTCTGCTGATACGCGGGGGTCGGGTGATCGACCCCGTGAACAAGGTCGATGCCCGGCTGGACCTGCTGGTGGCCGAGGGGAAAGTGGCCGCCCTGGGACAGAGCCTCGACGCGCCGGAGGGTGTGCGCGTGGTCGAGGCTGCGGGCAAGGTGGTCGCTCCGGGGCTGATAGACATGCACGTACACCTGCGCGAGCCCGGGCGCGAGGATGAGGAGACTGTCGAGACCGGCTGCCTGGCCGCGGTGGCCGGAGGGTTCACCGCAGTGGCCGCCATGCCCAACACCGACCCGGTCACCGACAACCAGGCCGCGGTGGGCTATATCATCCGCGAGGCCATCCGCAGCGGCTACGCCACGGTCTACCCGGTGGGGGCGATCACCAAGGGCCTGGCCGGCGAGAGCCTGGCCGAGATGGGCGGGATGATCGAGGCCGGGGCGGTGGCGTTCACCGATGACGGGCACTGTGTGAACAGCGCCGAGATGATGCTCAAGGCGATGAAGTATTCCACCATTTTCGACGTGCCCATTATCAACCATTGCGAGGACAAATCGCTGGTGGGCGGCGGCGCGATGAACGCCGGCCTGGTCGCCACCCGTCTGGGCCTGGCCGGGGTGGCCGCCGAGAGCGAGGAGATAATAGTCTACCGTGACTGCGCCCTGGCCCGGCTTTCCGGGGCGCGCTACCATGTGGCGCACCTGTCCTGCGCCCGGTCGGCCGGCATTGTCGAGCGTTTCAAGGCCGAGGGCGTGCGGGTGAGCGCCGAGGTCACCCCGCACCACCTGGTGCTGACCGACGCGGCGGTGGAGGGCTATAACACCAACGCCAAGATGGCGCCCCCGCTGCGGCGGACCGAGGATGTGGCCGCGCTGCGCAAGGCCCTGGCCGCGGGCGTGATCGACTGCATCGCCACCGACCACGCGCCGCACCATTACAACGAGAAAGAGGCGGCTTTCGCGGACGCCCCCAACGGGGTGATCGGCCTGGAGACCGCTTTCCCGGTGCTCTACACCGAGCTGGTGCTGGGCAAGGTGTTGAGCCTCGGCGCACTGATCGAGAAAATGAGCCCCGCCCCGGCCAGGGTGCTGGGTGTGCGCGGCGGCTCGCTGGCCCAGGGACAGATTGCGGATATCACCGTGCTGGACCTGGACACGAAGTGGAGCATCGACAAGAACAGTTTCTATTCCAAGAGCCGCAACACGCCGTTTGACGGGATGCAGGTCACCGGACGGGCCGTGGCCACGGTGGTGGGCGGGCGGCTGGTCTGGGAGCTGGGGGGCTGAGATGGACGCTGGAGCCGACAGCCAGCCGGAGGGGGAGAGGAACCCCGCCCGGCCCGGCCTGCCACTGGTGTTTTTCGGGCTTTACGCGCTGCTTCTGACCCTGGCCGCGCTGAGCGAGGTGTTCGGCTGGGGCTGGTTCGACCATCCGTTTTTCAAATGAATCCGGGCGGCGCTTATATCAGGCGCTCTGCCGTTCATGCGACAGCATTGAGGGAGATTATGTCTGTATTAAGACTCTTTTCCGCGAAGAAAACCGGTCCTGCCCCGGTGTCCCTGCTGGTTTCGGCGGTGGTTCTGGCGCTGGCCTGCGGTCCGCGCGACCCGCAGCTTAAAAAGGAAACCGCGATGGTGACCAGCGGCCTGGAGGTGCTGCGCAGCGGCACGCCTCTGCAGCGGGACTCGACCATACGCACTTTATACAGCCTCAAGCACGCGGAGCTGCTGACCGCGCACCTGGATGACCCCGATCCGAACGTGCGGATCGCCATGGTCAGCGCCCTGGGGTTCCTCAAGGACAAGTCCTCGGCCCCGGCGCTGAACCGCCTGCTCACCACGGCCACGGACTACCTCCTGCGCGAGACCGTGCTCTACGCCGTGGGCGAGGTCTGCGACACCAGCAGCGTGCCGATCCTGGTGGCTCTTCTCACCGACCCGGCCACAGACCGCGACCTGCGCCTGAGCATCCCGATCACCCTGGCCTCGTTCGGCCACGGGGAGGCAACGCCGCAGGTGGTGAAGGCTTTCACGGATATACTGGAAGCCAACGGCGGGGATATCGAGCTTTGCTCCTACGTGTCCGTGGGCGTGATGGAGGTGTTGAGCGCCGACAACGTGGACTCGTTCCGCCGTTTCCTGCCCGAGTTGAAGCGGATGGCCGAGCAGCGCAAGGCCGAGGCCGGGACGGATGACGGCATCTACACGAATTTCGACCTGACCATCCAGGAGCTGGAACATTTCGGGACCCCGGCCGGCAGTTGATTCGCGCGCGGGGTCTGCGGCCGGTTGTGGCTGCGAGGACTGAGACCGCCGGAGGTCTCAGTTTTTTATTGCCACTTGTCTTTGCCCCATTTGGGGCAGCTTTGCTTTAAAAGGCGAAAGCGCCGGAAACGGCTGTTGTGGCGGCTCCGGCGTAAGCTGAGCGGGATCAAGCGGTTGAATTGAGCGCTGAAATTTGTGCCGGCTGGTATGGGGTTTGCCTTTAGGGCAATGACACACTTGTCCCGGCGCGAGCGGTCCGGGCCCAAGAAGCTTTCCTCTCACGGAGACTTGGATGAACGAACAGATAAGCATCCTGAACGAGCAGGTGAAACAGGAGAGCGCTTTCGTCGAGAGCGTGATCCACGAGGTGGGGCGGGTGATAGTGGGGCAGCGCCACATGCTGGAGCGTCTGCTGCTGGGCATTCTGTGCGACGGGCATGTGCTGCTGGAGGGTGTGCCGGGCTTGGCCAAGACACTCAGTGTGCGCACCCTGAGCCAGGTGATCGAGGCCGGGTTCCAGCGTATCCAGTTCACCCCCGACCTTCTGCCCGCCGACCTGATCGGTACGATGGTCTACAACCAGAAGACCGGCGAGTTCGTGCCGCACCGGGGCCCCCTGTTCACCAACATAGTGCTGGCCGATGAGATCAACCGCGCCCCGGCCAAGGTGCAGAGCGCCCTTCTGGAGGCCATGCAGGAGCGCCAGGTGACCATCGGCTCCACCACCTACCGTCTGCCCGACCCGTTCCTGGTCCTGGCCACCGAGAACCCGATCGAGCAGGAGGGCACGTACCCGCTTCCCGAGGCCCAGGTGGACCGTTTCATGTTCAAGATCAAGGTGGACTATCCGGGCCGCGAGGACGAGCGCCGCATTCTCGATCTGATGTCCACCGGCGAGCCGCCCGTGGTGCGCCCGCTGCTCAAGCCCCAGGACATCGTGCGCCTGCGCAAGGTGGTGCGCGAGGTCTACATGGACGATAAAGTCAAGGACTACATCGTCTCGCTGGTCATGGCCACCCGTCAGCCGGCCGAGTTCGGACTGCCCGAGCTGGGCTCGCTCATCGAGTACGGGGCCAGCCCGCGCGCCACGATCTACCTGGCCCAGGCCGCCCGCGCCAACGCCTTTATCCGCCGCCGCGGCTATGTGACCCCGGAAGACGTGAAGTACGTGGGCCTGGACGTGCTGCGCCACCGCGTGATCCTCACCTACGAGGCCGAGGCCGAGGAGCGCACGCCCGAGGACATCGTGCAGAAGATTTTCGACCACGTTGAGGTGCCCTGAGTTGATCCCGAAGGAAATCCTGGACAAGGTCCACCACATCGAGATCGTCACCCGTCAGGTGGTGGACGACGTTTTTTCCGGGGAATACCACAGCACGTTCAAGGGCCTGGGGATGGAGTTCTCCGAGGTCCGCGAGTACCAGCCGGGCGATGACATCCGCGCCATCGACTGGAACGTGACCGCCCGCATGGGCCACCCCTTCGTCAAGAAGTTCCACGAAGAGCGCGAGCTGACCGTGATGCTGATGGTGGACGCCTCGGGCAGTGGTATGTTCGGCTCTGTGGACCGGACCAAGGGTGAGTTCGCGGCCGAGCTGTGCGCAGTGCTGGCGTTCAGCGCCATTCGCAACAACGACCGGGTCGGTCTGGCCATGGTCACCGACCAGGTGGAGAAAGTGGTGGTGCCCAAGAAAGGGCGCAAGCACGTGTTGCGGGTGATCCGTGAGTTGCTCTATTTCCGTCCCGAGCACCGTGGCACCTGCCTGCGCGAGGGACTGGAGCACCTGTTCCGCGTGCTCAGCCGCCGCGCCGTGATCTTCATCGTGAGCGATTTCATGGATGCGGGTTACGAGCGGGCGCTGCGCCTGCTGAGCCGCCGTCACGATGTCGTGGTGGTGCGGATCACCGACCCGCGCGAGCTGGAGTTGCCCACGGTGGGGCTGGTCAACCTGCGCGACCCCGAGACCGGCCGCACCCTGGTGGCCGACCTGTCCTCGCCCGCGGTGCGCGAGGGGTTCCGTGTCCAGGCCGCACGGCGGCGTGGCGAGCAGGAGAGCTTTTTCAAGAGCTCTGGCATCGATTACATAGACCTTAAGGCCGGAAGCTCTTATATTGAACCCCTCATGGGTTTTTTCCGCATGCGGGCCAGGAAGATCAGATAAACCTGTCTGTCGGTGGCGGTTTCGGCGGGCAGGCCGAGCGGAGGCGCATTGATAAAAGTAGAGAACCTGAGCAAGAGGTACGGTAACTTTCACGCCGTGCGAGATATCTCGTTCCACCTGAAAAAGGGCGAGATACTGGGCTTTCTGGGGCCCAACGGCGCGGGCAAGACCACCACGATGCGTATCATCACCGGGTTCCTCTCGCGGAGCGAGGGCAAGGTGGAGGTGGCGGGCCACGACATTTTCGAGCAGCCCCTGGCGGCCAAGCGCAATATCGGCTACCTGCCGGAACTGCCCCCGCTGTACAAGGAGATGCGGGTGCAGGACTACCTGAATTTCTGCGGGGTGATCAAGGGCCTCAAGAGCGCCCGCGAGCGCAAACGGCGCCTGGATTTCGTGCTGGATCGCTGCTCGCTGGGCGAGGTGCGCTCTTTCCACATGCACAAGCTCAGCAAGGGCTACCGTCAGCGGGTGGGCCTGGCCCAGGCGCTGATCCACAACCCGCCGATCCTGATCCTGGACGAGCCGACCAGCGGCCTGGACCCGCACCAGATCATCGAGGTGCGCCAGCTCATCCGCCAGATCGCCGGTGACCACAGCATCCTTCTGAGCACGCACATTCTGCCCGAGGCCAGCCTGACCTGCGACCGGGTGCTGATAATCAACCGCGGCCGTATCCTGGCCGAGGACACCACCGAGCGCCTGACCGGACGGCTCCAGGGCAACGAGAACCTGAGCCTGACCTGGCGCGGCGGCCCGGCCGACCTGCCGCAGCGTCTGGCCGCACTGCCCGGGCGGATCAAGGTGGGCGAGCCGCAACCCGAGCGGGAGGACAGCCGGGTCAAGCGGATGGAACTGGAATTCGAGCTGAAACAGGACCACCGCGGGGAGATCGCCCGCGCCGTGGTTGAGTCCGGGGCGGAGTTGCTCGAACTGCGGGCCAATACGATGTCCCTGGAGGAAATTTTCATCCGTATCACCTCGCAGATCGAGTCCTGAGCCGGCGGAGCCCGAGCTCAGTCACCCGGACACATCCAGGGGAAAACAGGCATGCGAAATATCTTATCGATATTCTGGCGCGAGTACCGGTCTTACTTTGTCAGCCCGATCGCCTATGTGGTGATCGGCGTGTTTATCTTTCTGGTGGCCAACCGTTTCGTCTACCAGTTCAACCAGTTCGTCGACCTGAGCTTCAAGACGATCAGCGACGCTCTGGCCCGGCAGCAGGCTATCCCCAAGGTCAGCATCAACGACACTGTGGTGCGCAGCATCTTCCAGGAGATACGCACGATCAGCATGTTCCTGCTGCCGATGATCACGATGCGCCTGTTCGCCGAGGAGCGCAAGACCGGCACGGTGGAGCTGCTGCTCACCTCCCCGCTGACCATCACACAATTGGTGCTCGGCAAGTTCCTGGGCGGGTTTATCCTGTTCCTGACCATGGTGCTGCCCACCTCGGCGCTGTTTTTCTACCTGTTCCTCTACGGCAACCCCGACCTGGGGCCGATCCTGACCAGTTACGCCGGGATCGTGCTGTTCGGGGCAGCGGTGATAGCGCTGGGCCTTTTGATCAGCTCGCTGACCGAGAACCAGATCATCGCCGGGGCGCTCACTTTCGGGGCGTTCCTGTTCCTCTGGCTGATGGGAAGGCTGGGTGAGTCGAATTTCACGGTCTGGTCCAAGCTGGCCGACTACCTGTCGATCACCTCGCACTACAACAATTTCGCCATGGGAGTGATAGACTCACGCGATGTGCTGTTCTACCTGTCGTTCACTTTCTTCGGCCTGCTCCTGACATACCAGTCCATTTCATCACTGCGCTGGAGGTGAGGCCGGATGAGACAGAAAATCAGAAAATACGGATACGCGTCCCCGGTCATCCTGCTGGCCGGTCTGGGCATGTACTATGTGAACGGTCTGTGGGATTCGCTCTCGATCGGCCTGAGCGTCCTGGGCGCGGCGGGCCTGGTCCTCTGGCTGGCCGTGGGCATGGATGAGGTGCGCCAGATGTTCCGGGCGCGAACTTTCCGCTCCGGGACCAGCACGCTGCTGGTGATCAGCGTGGCGGCCAGCGTGCTGGTGGTGGTGAACCTGTTAGGCTACCGCCATTTCGTCTGGAAGGACATCACCCTGGCCAAGAAATACGAGCTCAGCCCCCTGACCCTGAACGTGATCAAGCAGATCGAAGAGGCGAAAAAGGAAATCCACCTGACCGCCTTTTTCTGGCAGCACGTGGACTACAACCTGTCGACCGAGCAGAACCAGCAGATGGTCCGCGACAACGCGCGCCGCGAGAGCAAGCTGCGCGACCTGCTGGCGGTCTACAGCAGTGTCTGCCCCTTCATCCACTTCCGTTTCATCGACCCGAACCGCGAGCTGGTCCTGTCGCAACAGTACAACATCCAGCGCTACCGTGACAACGTGGTGGCGGTGGAGAGCGGGGCGAGCCAGGAGATGGTGACGAACATGGGCAACGAGGAGGCGGTGACCAACGCCCTGATCCGCGCCCTGAGCGCCGACCGCCGTAAGATCTATTTCCTGCAGGGACACCAGGAGCGGGCCATCGATGACGGGGGCAACAGCGGGTTCATGCTGGCCGGGCAGGCCGTGGCCGACCAGAGCTACATGGTCGAGCCGCTCAACGTGCTGGAGGCCGGGGGCGTGCCCGCCGACTGCCGCGTCCTGGTGATAGCCGGGCCGCACAAGCCGCTGCTGCCCGATGAGATTCGCCTGATCGACGATTACCTGGAGAACAACGGCCGGGTGCTGGTGGCCCTGGACCCCGAGTACGAGGCCGGTCTCGATGAGTGGCTCCTGAGCTGGGGCATCCGGGTGGACAAGGACATCGTGGTGGACAATTCCGCCGCCGGCGTGCGCCAGGGCGCCGGGCCCACCGAGCCGCTGATCTACAGCTACGACAAGGAGCACCCGATTACCGCTCCGCTGCAGAAAGCTTTCACCACCCTGCCCACGGTGCGCTCGGTTCGGGTGATGAGCGACCACGACCCCGAGATCACTCTGACCGTCCTGGCCAGCACCAGTGACAACAGCTGGGGTGAGACCGACCTCACCCCGATGGCGATCAAGACCCCCACTTTCGACCCGTCCGACCTGAGCGGCCCGGTGCCGGTGGCCGTGGCCATGCACAAGAAACTGGAGGAGACCGAGCCGGGGGTCCGGGAGGTCAAGACCGGTGCGATCGACCACACCCCGACCCAGCAGGAGTTGCGCAAGATCAAGCTCGATCTGTCGCAGCGCCGGGCCGAGATGGTGGTGTTCGGCGACAGCGAATTCGCCTCGAACGAGTACCTGCGCTACGGCGGCAACTGGGACCTGTTCATGAACTCGATCAACTGGCTGGTGGGCGATGAGCGCTTGATCAGCATCGCCGCCAAGGACCCGGAAGACCAGACCATCTACATCAACCAGCGCCAGGCCAAGCGCATGGCCCTGGCGGTGCAGTACGGGCTGCCGCTCCTGGTGCTGCTGTTCGGGGTCTGGGTCTGGGTGATGCGCCTTCGCACCTGATGCAACAACTCGGTCCACCTAAGGCATCCGACCACGATAAGGGATAGGCTGATGAACTGGAAGATACTGCTTGTCATTCTGCTGGTCATGACCGGAGCCGGGGTGTATCTGGCCCGGCAAATGGGGGGTTTCAAGAAAGAGGAGCCGCAGCCGAAACAGATCGAAAAGCTGCTGACTTTCGACCTGGCGACGGTGGACCGGGCGCAGATCAGCTTTATGGATACGACCTACCAGCTCGAGCGTCATTTCGACGAGTGGCGGATCGCGCAGCCCTATCCCGGCGAGCAGGCCGACAGTCTGACAGTCAACAACATGCTGCGGACCCTGACCAAGATCAGCGTGATACGCAAGATTCCGCTGGACTCGATCAGCCTGGCACAGGTGAACCTCGACAATCCGGTGCTTTCGTTCGAACTGCATTTCTTGGACGGCAGCACGCAGGGGGTGAGTTTCGGGGCCCTGAACCCCACCACTGACAACCTCTATGTCCGGAGAACCTCGGCGGACAGTGTCCTGATGGTGAGTAAGATCCTGGGACCGTCCCTGGCCGTGAACAGCCGGATGATCCGCAGCAAGCAGCTGATCAACCTGCCGGTGCTGCGGGTGAGCGCCCTGGAGCTGGAGCATGACGGGCGCAGCGACCGTCTCGCCGTGGACCCGCAGTCCGGCGGCTGGAACGCGCTGGATGGCTCCGTGGCCCATCCGGTCGACAAACTGATTGTCCTGACCGTGCTGGAAAGGCTGCACCTGGGACAGGTGCGCGAGTTCCACGCGCCTGAGGAGGCCGGCATGCCGGTCACCGGACTGGACCGTCCGGTGCGCCGCGTGAGCGTGGAGGACCTGGACGGCAAGCGCAACGAGGTCCGTCTGGGCCGGCCCGTGGCCGGGCGGGACTACCTGCTCTGGGCCAGCTCGACCGTCTATCCGAATGAGCTTTTGATGGTGGATTCGCTGCTGGTGAGCCAGCTCGACCGTCTGCGGCCCGAGAGAATCCCCTATGTCCGTCTGGCCCAGCTTGACATCCACACTGTCGACCGGATGCTTTTGCAGTACCGGGCCAACGAGTTGGAGCTCAAGGCCGATTCCGACACCCTGTGGCGGATACTTCTGCCCCGCGAGCACAAGGCCCGTCTCTGGCAGGTGGAGCGGATCCTGGCCGAGGTGGATACGATGAACGCGCTGACAGTGCTGCAGCAGCAGGCCAACGGGCGTGGGTTCGAGGACCCGCAGCTCGATCTGAGCCTGTTCAGCGGCGACAGCCTGGTCGGGCATTTTCTGGTGGGGGACTACGCGGGTATGGACATATATTTCCGGGATGTCCTGCTGAGGACCGATTATACGATCCCCCCGCGCACTCTGGAGCGGCTGTCCTGGACGTTCGACGATCTGGCGGATGTCCCGGTCAGGCATGTGGTTCAATAGCATAAACGCCAAAGAACGTGTATATGAATAGATCGTTTACCCTGCCGGCCCTGGCTTTGCTGCTTTGCACCGGGGCGACGGCGGCAGCCCAACCGCAGGTGGATGCCCGCCTGGACACCACCGGGATCAGTATCGGCGACCCGGTGACCCTCACTCTTTCGGCCCACACCGGGCCGGGGGAGACTGTCCGCTTTCCGGACCTTCAGCCCGCACCCGACAAATTCGAGCTGATCTCGGCCGGCTCTCCGGAGCGTTACGAGGAGGGCAACGGGGCCAGCCTTGAGCGCCGCAGCTTCAGGCTCACCTCGTTCGAGACCGGCCGTCTGGAGCTTCCGCCCCTGCCGTTTGTGGTCATGGAGTCGAACGGCTCGGTGGACACGGTCTACACCCGTGCCTTGTCCCTGGAGGTGGTCAGCCTGCTCCAGGACACGACCAAGACCGATGTCCGTCCACTCAAGCCGCTGATCGAGGCGCCGCCGCGCTGGCATGTCCTGGCGCTCTTGGCCGTGGCCGCCCTGCTGGTCCTGGCCGGACTGATCTGGCTATGGCGGCGCTACCTGAAACGCCGCGACCAGCGCCTGAGCGGCGCCCCGGCAGAGGCGGGCCCCAAACGTCCCGCCCACGTGGTGGCCCTGGAGGAACTGGACCGGATCAAGGCCCTCGGGCTGATCGAAAAGGGCGAGATCAAGCTGTTCCACAGCCTGATCTCGGATGCGATGCGGCGCTACATCCAGGACCTCTACGAGATCGAGGCCATCGACATGACCACCTGGGAGGTGTACGAGAGCCTGCACCGGGCGCTCACGGCCGGGCCGGACATCGCCGACCGTTTCCAGGAGTTCCTGCAGGCCTGCGACCTGGTCAAGTTCGCCAAGTACCGTCCGCCCATTGTGGAGATAAACTCGGTTTTCAACCAGGCCTATGATCTGGTCGAACTGACCCGCCGTCTGCCCGCGGCTGAAGCTGCGGAGGAGACAGCCCCGGTCGCGGACGTGGACAGCGTTGAGCCGGCCTCCACAGAGGAGGCGCCGAAATGATAGAAAGAATAATTGAAGCCGTGCTTGACTGGCTCCCTGACATAAACTACGCCGGTTTCGAGTTCGCCGACCGCTACGCCCTTCTACTCCTGCTGCTGCTGGCGCCGCTGGGCTGGGCCTGGTTCGGCTGGCGCTCGCGCCGTCGCCGCAGCCTGGATTTTTCCGATCTGCCGGGCCTGGTCCGGGTGACCGGCCCCTGGACCCGGGTGCGCCCGCACGTGCCGTTCGCGCTGCGCCTTCTGGCGTTGGCCCTGATCGCCCTGGCCCTGGCCCGTCCGCGCAGCGGCTCCAGCGTTGAGGAGGTCTCCAGCGAGGGGATCGACATCATCCTGACCGTGGATGTGTCCACCAGCATGCTGGCCGAGGACCTGCGCCGCGGCGAGAACCGTCTGGAGGTGGCCCGCGAGGTGGTGACCGATTTCATCGGCAAGCGCCGTCACGACCGCATCGGCCTGGTGGCGTTCGCGGCCAAGGCCCTGACCCGCTGTCCTCCCACCCTGGACTACCGCGTGCTGCAGGCCCAGGTGGACAACCTGAAGATCGGCTCCATCGAGGACGGCACCGCGATCGGGGTGGCCCTGGCCAGCAGCGTCAACCGCCTGCGCTCCTCCCGGGCCAAGAGCCGGGTGATAATCCTGCTCACGGACGGGATGAACAACCGCGGCGAAATCGACCCGCTGACCGCGGCACATGTGGCCCAGGCCGAGAAAGTGAAAGTCTACACCATCGGCGCGGGCACCCGCGGGGTGGCCCCGGTGCCGATGATGGACCAGTTCGGCAACACGCGCTACGTGAACCAGCAGGTGGAGATCGACGAGAAGACCCTGGGCGAGATCGCCGAGCTGACCGGCGGCCGCTACTACCGGGCCACCAACGCCGCCGAGCTGGAGAACATCTACCGCGAGATCGACAGTCTGGAAAAGACGAAAGTGGAAGTCAAGCAGTACCAGCGCTACGATGAGCTGTTCATGCTGCTGCTCGTTCCGGCGCTGCTGCTGCTGGTGATCGAGATCCTGCTGGCCCGGACACGTTTCGGGACTTTGCCTTGATTCGAGGGGTTGGGATATGCATTTCCAGAACCCGCAGTTTTTTCATCTGCTCTGGCTGCTGCCGCTGACCGTGCTGTTTCTCTGGCTGAGCGGACGGGCGCGTCGTCGCGCCCTGGCCCGTTTCGCCGGGGCGCCGCTGCTGGAGCGCCTGAGCGACCCGGTGTTCGAGTGGGTCAGCCCGTTGCGCACTGTGTGCCTGCTGACCGCCCTGGGCCTGGTGGTGACAGCCCTGGCCCGCCCGCAGTACGGACGCATGCCGGTGATCCTGAAGCGCGAGGGGCGCGATATCGTGTTCCTGATCGATACCTCGACCAGCATGCTGGCCGATGACATCAAGCCCGACCGCTTGAGCCGGGCGCGTTTCGAGATCAGCAGCCTGCTGGGCCGTCTGGAGGGCGATCGCGTGGCCGTGGTGCCGTTCGCCGGGGACGCCGACATCCTTTGCCCACTGACCACCGACTACAGTGCCGCGGCCCTGTTCATCGACGCCCTGGATACGCAGATGACCTCCGAGCCCGGCACCGACATCGCCCGCGCCCTGGAAGTGGGGGCGGGCGCGTTTGACAAGGAGCAGACCAAGTACCGGGTGCTGGTGCTTATCACCGACGGTGAGCAGTTGAGCGGGGACGCCCTCGATGAGGCGCGCAAGCTGCGCGAGGCCGGAGTGCGGCTTTACGCCATCGGCATAGGCACACCGGATGGGGTGCCGATTCCGGTGCGGGACGGCTCGGGCAAGGTGACCGACTACAAGCGCGACTACCAGGGCCAGGTGGTGATGAGCCGCCTGGGAGAGCAGCTCCTGGCCGAGCTGGCACGCGCCGGGGGTGGTGAGTACTACCGCGCCGGTGACCAGGCCCTGGAGCTGGAGCGCATTTTCGACGATATCCGCAAGCTGGAGAAGCGCCAGCTCGAAAGCAAGGAGTTCGTGCTGTACAAGGACCGCTACCAGTGGTTCCTGGGGCTGGCTTTCGCGCTGCTCGTGCTGGAGCCGCTGCTGGTCGAGACCCGCCGCCGCCGTGACAACGGGCGGAACGGGCTTGCGGTGCAGGGAGGGGAACGAGGGTGAGACAGCCAGGGTACAATACAGCATTGCATTTGCTGGCGCTTTCCACGGTGTTCGTGTTATCATTCGCCGGCGCCTGGGAGAACCTTACCCAGAGCAAGCCGGAGCAGGCCCAGAAAGCCTATCACAAGGGCAATTTCCAGAAAGCCCTCGATCTGTACCAGGATGCAGCCACCCACGAGCCCGACTCCGACACCCTGGCCTACAACCTGGGCAACACGCTCTACAGCCTGGGCCGCTACCAGGACGCCTCGAAACAGTTCTCGAAGGTGCTGCAGAAAGACAAGCCCTCGCTCAGCGCAAACTCGCTCTACAACCTGGGCAACACGCTGTTCCAGATGGGCAAGGCCGGGCAGGACCAGAAAATGCTTGAGCAGGCGCTCCAGGCCTACCGCAGTTCCATCCAGCGCAACCCCGCGGACCTGGACAGCAAGTACAACTACGAGCTGACACGCCGTCTGATAAGGAAACAGCAGCAGCAACAGCAGCAGAACCAGGACCAGAAGAAGGACCAGGACCAGAAGAAGGATCAGGACAAGAAAGACCAGCAGCAAAAGCAGCAACAGAACCAGGACCAGCAGAAGAAGCAGCAGGATAAGAAAGAGCAGCAACAGCAGCCGCAGGCCGAGAAGGACAAGCAGCAACAGGAGCAGAAACCCCAGCCGCAGCCGGGCCAGATGAGCAAGGAGGAGGCCGAGCGCATCCTCAACGCCCTGATGCAGATGGAAAAGGACATGCAGGAGAAGGAAAAGAAAGCCGCCGTTCAGAAACGCGCCAAGGGGCCGGACTGGTGAGAACCATTATGACGAAAAACTATTTCTGGAGCAGGACTTTAGCCGCGCTGTCGGTGGCCGTGCTTTGCCTCGCGGTCACGGGCCGCGCCGCGGATGACGTGACCGTGCGCATCGAGGCCCAGCCGACCAGCCTGGCCGCGGGCCAGCAGCTCGACCTGACTGTCTCCATTTCCGGGGCGATGCTGCAGGTCGGACAGCCGCAGATCGCCGGGCTGGAGAGCTTCACCGTGGCCGGGACCAGCCAGAACTCCAGCTTCAATTTTATCAACGGCCGCACCAGCGTGAGCGTGGCCTACGAGTACAGCCTGTTCGCCAACCAGGTGGGCGCCTTCACCCTGGGGCCGGCCACGGTGCAGGTCAAGGGCAAGACCTATTCCTCCAACACGGTCCAGGTGACTGTGGGAGCGGGCGGCTCCGGCGCACAACCGGCCAATCCGGCCGCACCCGCCAACCCGGCCGCGTCCAGGCAGTCACAGCCGCAGGCCCCGGCCGAGGCCCCCTCCGGCGGGGCCAGTTCGCCGGACGGCAGCGTGTTCATCCAGGGCAACGCCGACCGCCGCGAGGTGTTCGTGGGCGAGCAGGTGATCTACACTTTCGGCTTTTTCTACCGCACGCGCCTGGTGGAGAACCCGGAGTATATCCCGCCCACGTTCAACGGGTTCTGGGTCGAGCAGATCGACCAGAACGCGGTGCAGTCGACCCGTAACGTGAACGGCATGACTTTCGTGGTGCAGGAGCTGCGCTACGCCCTGTTCCCGACCACCGCGGGCGAGGCCGCGATCACCCCGGCCGGCCTGAACTATGTGGTCAGCGACATCTGGAATTTTTTCGACCGCCCGCGCCGTTTCCAGCTCCGGACCAACCCGGTGAGCGTGAAAGTGAAAGCCCTGCCCGAGAGCGGCCGCCCGGATGTTTTCAACGGCGCAGTGGGTAAGTTCACTCTGTCCGCCAAGCTGGACAAGAACGAGGTCAAGCAGGGCGAGCCTGTGACCCTGGAAGTAACAGTGTCCGGCACGGGTAACATCAAGACCCTGCAGGAACCGAACCTTCCGGGTCTGAAAGATTTCGACGTCTACTCCTCCAAGAGCGAGGAGAATATCGAGCGCACCGCGGGTGGGATCGGCGGAAAGAAAACGTTCCGCTACGTGATCGTGCCGCGCAAGCCCGGCTCGTTCGGTTGGGATGGCGTGGATTACGCCTATTTCGACCCCGCGGTCGAAAAGTACGTGCTCCTGCACAGCCAGCCGGTGAAATTCACGGTCACGCCCTCCGAGGCCGGGCGCGAGGCCCCGGGCTACCGCCTGGCTCCCGAGAAAGTACTCACTCTGGGCGAGGACATCCATTACATCAAGGAGAACCTGGACCTGCTGCGGGCGCATTCCGGCTCGCCGCTGGAGGGGTTCGGGTTCTGGGGCGCCCACGCGCTGCCGCTGCTCTGCCTGGGCCTGGCCCTGGCCTGGCGCCGCCACCGCGGCCGCCTGATGAGCGACATGGGCTATGCGCGGCTGCGGCGCTCCGGGCGGCGGCTGACGGCGCACCTGAAAGAGGCCTCCCGCGCCGTCGCAGCAGGCAAGGCCCCCGAGGCTTTCGCCGCGCTGGACCGCGCCCTGATCGATTTCATCGGGGACAAGCTCAACACCGAGGCGCGCGGCATGGTGACCGAACAGATTTTAGAGCTGCTGGAGAGCCGCAAACTGGACAGCTCCCTGGTCTCGGAGGTGCGCCAGTGCCTGGAGCATTTCGCCTTTGCGCGTTTCGCGCCCTCGCAGGTCTCGGCCGCGGAGGCCGCCACCTGGTGCGAGCGGGTCAAGCAGCTTGCCTCCAGCCTGGAGAGAGCGCTATGAAACTGAATAACTTATCGACCGGAAGAGGACTGGTAATCCTTATCGCCGCTGTGCTCGCCTGTGTATTCACGGCGCGGGGCCTACGGGCGCAGGAGCAGAACATCACCACCCTGGAGACCCGTTTCATCCAGGCCAACCGCAGCTACAGCCAGGGCGAGTACGAGCAGGCGGCAAAGGAATATGCCGAGTTGCTCAAGCTGTCTGGCCCCAGCGCGGGACTCTACTACAACCTGGGCTGCGCTCAGCTCAAGGCCAATCAACTTGGGCCTGCCACGGCCTCGTTCCACCGCGCGGCGCGGCTGGCTCCCCGCGACAAGGACATCCGGGCCAACCTGCGCTTCGTGCAGGCCCTGACCCGGCCCGAGAACTCGCAGGAGGAGGGCGAGGATTTCCTGAGCGGACCGCTGTTGGGCTGGATGTTCCTGCTCTCCGACCGCGAGGTGGGGTTCAGCCAGCTCGTGCTGCTGGGCTGGGCCACTCTGGGGGCGACGTTCCTGGTGGCCGGCTACGCGGGCCGGGCGCGGCGTCTCCTGATCTGGGCCACTCTGGCCGGCACGTTCCTGCTGCTGGCCAACAGCGCTCTTCTGTCCATGCACTGGTACCGTCAGAACTACTTCACCGAGGCCGTGGTACTGGAGGCGAACTCCGAGGCGCGCAGCGGACCGGGGGAGGAGAACAACCGGGTCATGGTCCTGCCGGAGGGCACCCTGGTGCGCCTGGGCGAGAGCCGCAACGGCTGGGTGCTGGTCAGTCTGCCCAGCGGCAGCAGCGGCTGGATGCCGGCCGCCCGTCTGGAGCAGATCTGAGCCGGCTTGCACCCGGGCTGGGCACACCCCTTTTGCTTCGTGCTTGACCGCTTCTGTATATTTGAACTGAGGGGAACGCGCTCCGGTTTCGAGTGTGCCCCGCAATCTCCAACCGGACTGAAAAGCTGGTTTGTTTCTTGCATTCAGTCAGGTGTCCCGACTGCGGCGCAGGCTGCCGGGCGGGCGTTCAATTCTTGGAGATTGAGTTGGTTTATGTTACTATGAAAGCGGTCAACCATGGCGGTCAATGTGCAGGATACAGCTTGCAGTCTCGAAAATTCAGCAGAAGATATCGGAATTTTGACGACCAACGGCGACGAGTCAGTCAAGAGGGGACCAACGCGCGCCGCGCTGAGCGACGAGGAGCTGGTCCGGGAGTTCATCGACGGCGACGAGCGGGCGTTCCGTGAGTTGATGGACCGCTACAGCCGCCGGATGGTCAACTACATCTACCGGATCATCGGCGACCGCGACCGGGCCGAGGACCTTCTCCAGGACACTTTCATCCGGGTCTACCGCAATATCCACCGCTTCGACCAGAGCCGCAAGTTCTCGACCTGGCTGTACACCATCGCCACCAACCTGGCCAAGAACGAGTTGCGCAACGCCGGCCGCAGCCCGCTGATGTATTTCCAGAACTTCTTCTTCCGCAAGGACGAGCCGCAGATGTTCGAGGCCGCCGACAAGGCCGGCCGCCCGGATGACGAGCTGTACCAGAAACAATTGGGCGACATTGTCTCCAGGGCGGTGGAAAAGATGCCCAACCGTCACCGCCTCGTTTTCAGCCTGCGCGAGACCCAGGGCAAAAGCTACGAGGAGATCGCCGAAATTCTTGGCTGCAACATCGGCACGGTCAAAAGCCGCCTGAACCGCGCGCGGGCCAAGTTCGCCCAGATCGTCGAGCCGTTCCTCAAATAGACCTTTCACTATCCGCACCGGATGCACGATCCGGCTGCGGGTCCCCTTGCGAGGCCGCCATGACTTTTCCGCTCAACCGGGGCCGCCGTCTCAGGAAAAGCGCGGCGCTACGCTCCATGGTGCGCGAGACCGCGCTCAGCCCCGCCGATTTCATCTACCCGCTCTTTGCCGTGCACGGCGCCGGAGTGCGCCACGAGATACCCTCCATGCCTGGCAACTACCATCTTTCAGTCGATTGTCTGGTCCGGGAGGCGGCCGAGGCTTTCGCCGAGGGCGTGCCCGCTGTGCTGCTGTTCGGCCTGCCGGACAGCAAGGACCCGACCGGCAGCAGCAGCCTGCGCGAGGATGGGATAGTCCAGCAGGCGGTGCGCGCGCTCAAGAAAGAGCTGCCCGAGCTGGTGGTGGTCACGGATGTCTGCCTCTGCGAGTACACCGACCACGGCCATTGCGGCAAGATCGTTGACGGCCGGGTGGACAACGACGCCACGCTCGAAATCCTGGCGCAGCAGGCGCTCAGCCACGCCCGCGCCGGGGCGGACATTGTCGCTCCCTCCGACATGATGGACGGCCGGGTGCTGGCGATCCGCAAGGCGCTGGATGCCGAGGGGTTTGTCGAGACCGCGATCATGAGCTATGCCGCCAAGTACGCCAGCGCTTTCTACGGCCCGTTCCGCGAGGCCGCCGACAGCGCCCCGGCTTTCGGCGACCGCCGCACCTATCAGATGGACCCGGCCAACAGCCGCGAGGCGCTGCGCGAGGTGGCCCAGGACATCCAGGAGGGGGCCGACATCCTGATGGTCAAGCCGGCGCTGCCGTACCTGGACATAGTCTGCCGGGTGCGTGAGCGCTTCGATGTACCGGTGGCGGCCTACAACGTGAGCGGTGAGTTCTCGATGCTGCGCGCCGCCGAGCGCCTGGGCTGGCTGGACGGCTCCCGGGCGATGCTGGAGGTGCTCACCTCGATCAAGCGCGCCGGGGCCGACCTCATCATCACCTATTTCGCCCGCGAGGCCGCGCGCCTGCTGAGCCAGGGGAAACAGCCGTGAGCGGCGACCTCAGCCAGCGGGATAATTTAGTGTTGGGCGCGGTGCAGAGCGGTTTTCCGGCCGTGGAGCGGCCCTTCGCGGAAATAGGCCGCAGCCTGGGCCTGAGCGAGCAGGAGGTGCTCGACACGCTGAGGAGCCTGGTCGAGCGGCGGGTGATCCGTCGATTCGGGGCCGTGTTCGACTCGCACCGCCTGGGCTATGTCAGCACCCTGGTGGCGGTGCGTATCCCGGAGCCGGAGCGCCTTCCCGAGGTCGCCGCGGCGGTGGGACGTTATCTGGAAGTGACCCACAACTACGAGCGCACCGACAGGTTCAACCTCTGGTTCACCCTGATCGCCGAAAGCCCGGCCCGCATGGAAACGATCCTGGCGCAGGTGGCAGCCCTGCCCGGTGTGGCCGAGGTGCGCTCCCTGCCCCAGCTCGATCTGTACAAGGTCCGCGCCGAGTTCCGTCCCCTGGAGGGCGGCGGCTCCTCCGCGGCCGGGGAGGAGGACTGATGCCTGAACCGCTGCCCGCCTCCTTCGACCGGAAAGACCGGGCCCTGATCCGCCTTCTGCAAGAGGACCTGCCGCTGGTTGAGCGGCCGTATCACGAGCTGGCGGCCAAGGTGGGGCTGACCCCGGAAGAAGTCATCCAGCGGGTGCGCCGCTGGAGCGAGTCGGGCGTTATCCGACGGTTCGGCGCCTCGGTCCGTCATGTGAACATGGGCTACAAGGCCAACTGCATGGTGGTCTGGCGCGTGGAGACAGAGGCGGCCCAGGCCGCCGGGAAGGTTTTCGCCGCGTTCCCCGAGGTGACCCACTGCTACCGACGGCCGGAGTTCCCCGGCTGGCCCTACAGCCTTTACACCATGATCCACGGCGCGGACCAGGAAGCCATCGAGGCCCTGGTGGCCCGGATGTCCGCGGCCACGGGCCTCATCGATTACCGTCTGGTGCACAGTGTGAAAGAATGGAAAAAGACCTCGATGAAGTATTTCGCTGATATAGAGAAGGAGGCCCGGGAGTGAAACGCAGCCGTTCAGCCGAACTGTTCAGCCGCGCGCAGCGGATCATCCCCGGCGGGGTGAACTCGCCGGTGCGGGCTTTCCGCTCGGTGGGCGGAGCGCCGTTTTTCGTCCAGCGCGGCGAGGGGGCTTACCTCTACGACGTGGACGGCAACCGCTACCTGGATTTTGTCTGCTCCTGGGGCCCGCTGCTGTTCGGCCACACGCCCGCGGGGCTGACCGAGGTGCTGGCCCGCGCGGCGCGGCTCGGCACGAGCTACGGCGCGGCCACCGGGGGCGAGATCGAGCTGGCCGAGCGGGTGGCGCGCTGCCTGCCCTCGATAGAAATGCTGCGCCTGGTGTCGAGCGGCACCGAGGCCACCATGACCGCCCTGCGCCAGGCGCGCGCGTTCACCGGCCGCAGCCTGATAGTCAAATGCGAGGGCTGCTACCACGGCCACTCGGACAGTTTTCTGGTCAAGGCCGGCTCGGGCGGGGCCACTTTCGGGGTGCCGGACAGCGCCGGTGTGCCCAGGGAGCTTTCCGCCCTCACGGTCAATGTCCCTTACAACGATGCCGCGGCCCTGGAGCGCGTGTTGGCCGACTGCGGCGGCAACGTGGCCGCGATGATCGTGGAGCCGGTGGCGGGCAACATGGGTGTGGTGCCGCCCGCGCCGGGCTATCTGGCCGCTCTGCGCGAGTTGACCCGCAAGCACGGAGCGCTGCTCATTTTCGACGAGGTCATCACCGGGTTCCGCCTGGGGCGCGGCGGGGCGCAGGGGCGCTACGGGATCACACCGGACCTGACCTGCCTGGGCAAGATCATCGGCGGGGGGCTGCCGGTGGGCGCGGTGGGCGGGCGGCGCGAGATAATGGAGCAGCTTTCGCCCCTGGGGCCGGTCTACCAGGCCGGGACGCTTTCGGGCAACCCGCTGGCCGTGGCCGCGGGCCTCTACATGCTCGACAGGCTGGACAAGCAGCCGCCCTATGACTACCTTGAGTCCCTGGCCGCCCG
>JAJFUG010000080.1 GCA_021372515.1 bacterium | reverse complement strand
GCCTTCACCCACAGCACACTGCACCACCTGGCCGACCCGCGCCCCAGCCTGAGCGAGATCGCCCGGGTCACCGCACCGGGCAGCCCGTTCCTGATCCGCGACCTGCGCCGCCCGCCCGCGCCCCTGGTGGCCCTGTACGTGAGCCTGTTCGGCATGGGTTACGACAAGCTGATGAAGAAGATGTACCGCGAGTCCCTGCACGCCGGGTACACGTTCCGCGAGATGCGCGCCTTCGCCGCCGGCATTGCCTGCGCCGCGGCCCGCGCCACCCGGTTTTTCGTCACGCACGTGGGGATCGAGGGGACAGCCGGGAGGAACAGACCGGAGCAGTGACAGGCTGATGAACCGCCCCGCGACAAGCGGTGCGGCAACAAAAAGCAGGGGCGGGTTTGAAACCCGCCCCTGCGCTTTTTCCGGCCGCTCAACCCCATGACAAGCGGTGAGGGCTCCTATCCGATCAGTGACCCGCTCCGCCGGCTCAGCCCGCCGGGCCGCGGGCCGGAGTATCCACCAGCACCGCCTCGCCACCGTCGGGGCTGCTCAGACTGAGCGCGTCCAGCTCAGCGATCCGGGCCTGATCGCCCGCGCCGAGGCTTTGCCCCTCCAGGCTCAACCCACCCGAGATCACATACAGTAACATTTTCCGTCCCGGCCCAGCCGTGTACTGCGCCTGCCCGCCCGGATCCAGGGCGCAGCGCAGCACGGCCGAGTCGGTCTGGATCACCGCCGCGCCAGGGTGGCCCAGTCCCGAGGCCAGGGGTAAAAACCGCCCGCGCCAGGCCTCGGGCCGGAACGCGGCCCGGCCGTAGGCTGGGGCCAGGCCCCGGGCGCGGGGGTACAGCCAGAGCTGGTACAGGTGCAGCGGGACCTGGCCGCGGTTGTCCTCGCTGTGGTTGATCCCGATCCCGGCGCTCATGCTCTGCACCTCGCCCGCGGATAGGGTTTCGCTCACCCCGGTGCTGTCCTGGTGCGTGATCTGCCCCTCCAGCACCAGGGTCACTATCTCCATCTCGGCATGCGGATGTGGCGGGAACCCGGCTCCCGGTTGCACCACGTCGTCGTTGAAAACCCGCAGGGCGCCCCAGTGCAGGTTCATCGGATCGTAGTAATCCGAGAACGAGAACAGCCAGAAAGCCTGAAGCCCGTTGGCATCCCTGAAATGGCGCTGCCCGGCTTTGACGATTCCCAGCATTGCCAGTTCCTTAACGAGTTTAAGCCACTCCGGTCCGGCTCATGCACGCAGCTTCCCGGCCACTTCCGCCACCCGGCGGCCCAGGGCGCGGGCGATGGCCAGGTCCTCGGGGGCCGGGGTCAGGCTGTTGTCCCCACCGGCCAGGGTGGTCGCCCCGTAGGGAGTGCCACCGCGGGCCTCGGTGTGCAGCATCCCGGCCGTGGAATAGGGCACGCCGACCGCCAGCATCCCCAGGTGCAGCAGCGGGACCATCATGGTCAGCGGCGTGGTCTCCTGGCCGCCGTGGGTGGTGGCCGTGCTCACAAACACGCCCGCGGGCTTGCCCTCCAGCTCACCCTTGAACCACAGCTCACCCAGACCGTCGATCACGCGTTTCATCTGGGCGGCCATGTTCCCGAAACGGGTGGGCGTGCCGAACAGCACACCCTCCGCGGTGCGGAAATCCTCCGGTGTCACGACCGGGATGGCCTTCTCCTCGTCCCAGGCCTTGCGGTGATGCTCGCTGTTCTTGAGACTTTCCACCACTTCGGGGAATTCCTGCGCCCGGCGCAGGACCGGCTCGGCCCCGGGGACGGTCTTGACGCCCTCGACCACGGCCTGGGCCAGCTTGAGTACGTGCCCGTACATCGAATAATAGACTACCAGGATTTTCATCTCCCCCTCCACACGACTGAACATGGCAGACTGAATTTGGAAATTAGTGTCAGGATTATTGTACGTATTAAGGCAGAGATAATCAAGGTGGGGTGTGCGCCGTGCGCCGGACAGGTTCGTCCGCTGACAGCTCACCGCATGCCACGCAGGGTCAGCAGCGCGTCCATGGGCTTGCAGTGCTTGCAGCCGTTGCAGTCCACCGTCACCGGCTGACGGCTGCCGAGGGCCAGTTGCAGGGCCTCATCGAGCGTGGCCGGACGGCTCTCGGGCGGGCAGCAATCCTCGATCATCAGCAAGGTGCCGTGGAAACAGCCGCAGGAGGGGCACTTCTTTCGTCCCGCCGCCCGGCGGAGCTGGCAGACCGCATGTTTCAGACTGTCTCTCATCCTGTCCGGTCTCTTTCCTGTCCTCGGCTCTGGAGTTCCGTTCCGGTAAGGATTAAAATATAATAATCCGTCACACCGGACAACTCTCACCCTTTACGGACTGATCCTACATGAGAATGTACACGGTGGTCTTGCTCCTCCTGGCCGGGCTGTCTGGCCTTCACGCGGAGGATAAAAACCAGGGGCAGCCGCTCCATCCGATGCTGCGCGGCCGGCCGCAGAATGTATTCCTGTTCCATGGCCGCGGGGATTCGGCCTCCACCCGGCCTCAGATAATCTACCTTTCCGGAGATGCCGGAATGTTCGGCGAGGCCGAAAAAATGGCGGCCGCCATGGCCGCCTGGGGCTACACGGTCTATGCCCTGGATTCCAAGCACTACCTGGAAAGCTTCACGGATGGGAAAAAGACGCTGGGCACGGGCGAGGTGATGAGTGATCTGGCGGCGCTGGCCGCCTGGGCCGGTGCGCGGGACGGGCGGCGCGTAATCCTCTCCGGCTGGTCCGAGGGCGCGGGCCTGGCTTTGCTGGGCGCGGCGGGCGACTCCGCACGTTCGAGTTTCCTCGGCCTGGTGGCGGTCGGGCTGGCGGAACAGAGTTTCCTGGGCTGGCGCACCCTGGACGCGATCACCTGGATCACGAAGAAAGACCCGGACGAGCCGATGTTCGACAGCGCACCGTTCCTGCCGCGGGTGGCCCCGCTTCCCCTGGTGCTGATCCAGTCCTCTGCGGATGAATATGTCAGCCGGGAGGCCTCGCAGAAAATGTTCGACCTGGCGGGCGAGCCGAAACGCTTTTTCATGGTGGAGTCGGAGGACCACAAGTTCAAGGGCGGCAAGGACACGTTCTATGACAACCTGCGGGAAAGCCTGGGCTGGGTGTGCGCCGCCTCGCCCCCTGCGAAGCCCTGAGCGCGATGAAACAAAAAGCCGGGAGCCCCTAATGCGCTCCCGGCTTTTCGCACTCAATTGCAGATGCGTCTCAATAGTCGGTCACGAAAATCGGCTTGTTCGTCTTCCAGGCGCCGCGGGTGAAATCGGGGAAATCCACCGGGCGGCTGCGGTTGGCCACGGAGATTTCGCTCAGCCCGGTCACCGCGCTCCAGGCCGCGGCGTCGTAGACATCGTAATCCGGGTAGCGGCCGGTGCGCAGGGCCTCGATCAGACGGTAGTCCTCGATGAAATCCATCCCGCCGTGGTTCGAGTCTTTCGATTTCGCCACCAGGTCCGAGACGAGCTTGTGCTTGTATTCGCTCCATTTCTCGACATCGTCCCAAGTGTGCGGGGCGCTCTTGCCCTCCACATAGATCCGGTCGGGGTAACCCTCCAGGATGCCCTTGGTGCCCTGGATCTGGTTGTAGCGGTCGTAGGGGCGCGGGCTGTCGCAATCGTGGATCACGATGATCGTCGCGCCGTTCATCGTGCGGATCAGACTGGTGTTGACATCGCCCAGGGCGTAGGTCTGTTTGGCCTGGGGTGAATCGGGCCCGAAATGCTCGGCCGCGTAGAGGTTGAGGCCGAGGCTCTTGCTGCTCATCGAGATCAGGAAATCGAACTGGTCGCCGCGGTTGATGTTCATGTACTCGGCCACCGGGCCCAGGCCGTGGGTCGGGTAGAGGTTGCCGTCGTTCGTGACCGCGTGGTTCAGACGCCACTGGCCCTCGCCTATTCCCGAGAACTTGATCTCGCGCAGGTCGTGGCAGTAGCCGCACTGGGCGTGGATCGGGGTGCCCAGCAGGCCCTTGCGGATCATGTTCAGGAACATCAGCTCGGGCTCGCCGTAGCAGCAGTTTTCCATCATGATACAGTGCTTGCCCGTGCGCTCGCTGGTCTCCACCAGCTCCCAGCACCCGTCGATTTCAGGGGCCGCCGGGACCTCGGTGGCCGCGTGCTTACCCTTGTTCATCGCATCCACGCAGATCGGCACGTGCCATTCCCAGGGGGTGGCGTTGAACACCAGGTCGAGGTCCTTGCGGTCGCAGAGGCGTTTCCAGTCTGTCGGGCCCTTGCCGTAGCCCTCGGGCTTGGGATGGCCTGCTTCCACCACCAGTTTCTGCGCCCGCTCCAGGTTCTCGGGGTTGATGTCGCAGATCGCCTTGATCTCCACGCCCTCGAGGCCCAGGTAGTTGCGCAGATGTCCGGTGCCCTGCCCGCCGACTCCCACGAACCCGACCCGCACGGTCGGGATGGGCTTGGCCTGGATCGGGGCCGGAGCTGTGCCGGGCCGCGTGACTATGGCCGACAGGGTCGAAGCCTTGAGCACCATCCCGGCTCCGGCCAGCACTCCGGCTTTCTTCAGGAAATCCCTTCTGTCGAATCCGTTAGCCATGGGACTCATCTCCAGTCTTTGAATGGTTCTGAAACAGGATATTCAGCCTGTGGAGAAGGATTTCTTCGTTTCATTCGCGGAGCTGACGGCTCAAGCGGGAGTGTTGCCGGCCAAACTTCGCCCTTGGAATTTTACACTTCCGCACGATTCAGGCAAGCTTTTCTATTGTCCGTGCTTTACGCCGCTTTTTCATTGCACCCGGATTGCGGCCTCAGCGGGCATTCACTATATTGGTCCCCGCAAGTCGGCCCACGAGTTGCAACCTTTGCAGGGAGATACGCATGCCTGTCCCGTCCCTGGCCCGGCGCCTGCCGTCAGTCCGGCTCGCCACATTGTGCCTGTTGCTGCTGTTCAGCGCCCCACCTGCGGTTCTGCGGTCAGAGATAACCATCCAGTCGTTCCACCTGCGCGACCGGGCGATCACCCTGGACAGCGTGGTGCTGCGCAAGCAGCTCATTTTCCAGTTCAAGAGCTCGCTGCCGCTGGGGCAGGTCAAAGCCGCCGCGGCCGCGGGCGAGCTGAGCCTGGGCGGCGCGGTCGTGGCCCGCGACACCACCTGGCTGTTCGACATCGCCGGCGGCAACCTGGTTTTCGGCCTGCCGTTCGACCTGCCGGAGGGGGTCTACAGACTGCGGCTCGACATCGTCTCGCCCGCCGGGAAGGCCCTCGACTCGTTCGAGGGCGGTTTCGACCGCGCGGACATGAAAAGTTTCTACAACCGCGAGGTCAATTTCTGGGATTTCACCACGCCCTACGGCCACCTGGAATGCGGCGGCTACGGCAGCCTGACCTACCGCTTCGAGTCGAAAACCGCGCTCAACCCGGCGCGGATCGAGCTGCGCGGACGTATCACCACGGACAACGCCTCGGCGGGCAGCCTGCGCCTGGCGCTCAACGGCGTGCCCCTGGGCGCGTTCCCCATCCCGGCCGGCGAGGGAGACAAAACCCCTGAGGTGATCAGCCTCAAGCTCGACCCGGCCCCCGCTGGCCTGGAGATCAAGCCCGGAGTGAATACCCTGAGCCTGTCCGTGGAGCGCGAGGACAACCCGCAGGCCATGGGGCTGCGCCTGTTCTCGCGCAAGAACTCCACCGACCCCGCGGTCGAGCCGGGGGTGGAACTCACCCTGGAGGCCGCCGCCGCGGGCGGGGCCGCCGCGCACTACGAGATACCGGTCTGGGGGCTGGACGGCGAGAACCTGACCAGCCGGTTCAACCGTCCGCTCTCGATGCTATTCACACGCCGTCAGGCCATCGAGCCGGGGACTCAGCCCACGGTGAACGAGACTGATGTCGCCCGGGGCTACGTGCTGTTCAGCCGTCCCTGGCTGCACTATGTCTATCCCTGGAGCGCCCCGGCCGACAGCGAGCGGGTGGACTCGCTCTCGCTCCGCATGGCCTCCGGCGACTACGAGCCGCTGCGGCTTTCGCTGCAGCCGCTGCGCGACCTGGGGCAGGTGAGGCTGGAGCTGAGCGGCCTGGCCGGCCCGGGCGGGGCGCTGATCCCCGCGTCCGAGGCCCGCGTGCACGTGCCCACCCTTCTCACCTACCGCTCCGGCGGCACCGGCTACCGTCTGGTCCCGCGCCTGCTTGAGGAGAAAAGCAGTGTGGAGGTCCCCGCCGACCGCACGACCAGTTTCTGGCTCACCCTGCACGTGCCCGCCGGCGCGTCCGCCGGGCAATACCGCGGCACGGTGCGCCTTCTCCCCGAGCGGGGCGCGGCCCTGGAGCTCCCCCTGAGCGTGACCGTGCTGCCGGTGACCCTGGAGCCGGTGCCGGGCCTCGACTACAGCATGTGCATGAGCTACGAGTTCTTCGAGCTGGAGAGCAAGGACCTGAGCCCGGCTGACAAGGAGAAAGTCAAGCAGGACGGCCTGGCCATGTTCCGCGACTATCTGGAGCACGGCCTGACCACCCTGGCCGTGTCCAGCCCCTACTGTTTCCAGTGGAACGCGGACGGCACTCCGCGGCTGGAGCACCTCAAGGCCACGCTCGACGGCGCGCGCCGGGCCGGTTTCACCCGCCCGGTCTACTGGTATTTCGCCCACTACCTTCAGGCGGCCAAGCAGCAGCACCCAGGCAACATCCGTCTCTACGACCCCAAGATCATGCCCCGCCGGGCCGAGCTGCTGACCCGCGAGGCCCTGCGCCTCGACCGTGAGCTGGGCGCTCCGCCGCTGGGTTTCATGCCCATCGACGAGCCGCGGATCGCGCTGCGCCAGCGGATCACTCTCGAGCTGTTCCGCGCGGTCAAAAAGGCGCCGGGCGCCAAAATCATGTGCACCACCGACATCGGGGGTAAGCTGCTGGACATCGAGGACGATCCGGGCGGCAGCAAGCTCCTGGCTCCCGGCCAGTTCGAGCGCAAGAGCGAGCGCAAGGTCTGGCAGTACGACAACGAGTCGATCAGCACCGACAACCCCTGCTATTCGCGCTATGTCTACGGCCTCTACACCTGGCGACAGGACCTGGACGGGATGAACTCGTGGGGCCCGGCCACCACCGAGAACTCCCGCGGCAACCCGTTCGAGGACCTGGACCACGAGAGCCCGGACTATGTCCTGATCTACCCGCACTCGGGGCGGCCCTGGCCCTCGGTCAACTGTGAGGCCGTGCGCGAGGGGATAGACGACGTGCGCTACATCTATCAGATCGAGAAGCTTATCGCCGCCAAAGCCTCCTCCGCGCCGGAGGTGACAGCCGCAGCCTCGAAGTGGCTGAACGGGCTGCGCGCCCGCTGCGATGTGGAACTGGCCCAGGTGGCCCGCGGCTCCAGCCCCTGGACCCCGGAGGCGTTCGACAACCTGCGTCGCGAGCTGCAAGGTTGGGCCGTCCGGCTGCAGGGGCTGTGATCCCGAATTTGTTTCCTGTAGGGGCGCACCCACGTGTGCGCCCGGGCGGACACATGGGTCCGCCCCTACGGCAATTCATGACAACGTCCGTAGGGGCGACATATATGTCGCCCTGACAATCGGATTAAATCCCTCTCAATCCCCCTTTTCAAAGGGAGAGGCCGGCCGGCCCGGTTCTTTCGGCGCCCGCCAGGCCGCCGCGGTTGCCTTCGGGGGCCGCACCTGTCTGAGCCTGCAACATGGGCAGCGTGAAGTTGAGAGTGAAACAGTCCAGACTGAAATTGCCCTGCGGTGCGGCGGCGATTCGCGGCAGCGCCGCCGCTGCAACGCGGAAGCGGTATCAACACTCCGTAAACACTTAAGATCGAAGCGGAGGCGTGGTCTGGACGAGTTTGCGCCCCCGCTGGCTTTGCTGCTTTGGCCGAAACCAAAGCAGAACAGAGTCTTTCGTCTTCTCACTGCAACTCCCTAACCGGACATTGCTGGGCAAGACCGAAAGGACAAGGAAATCTTTATCCGGCGGACCCTCAGGTCCGCCCTTACCGTCCATCCACCGCCCCAGCGGGCAGGGAGCTGAAGACGACTATGAGCCGGACCGCCCTGAGAGCCATCCTCGCACTGTTCTGCGGCGTGACAGTCCTGGCCGCGGGCTGCGGACGCAAGCCCTACCCGTACCGCTGGTTCTACCTGAGCAACCTGCTGGAAAGCGACGCCGCGGTGGACACGGTGGCCCAGGTGGTCCGCACCGCCGCCGACCACGGCCTCAACGGCATGCTGATGTTCTCGAAGTTCGATTATATCAGCCTGCAGGACGACGCCTGGCGCGCGCGCCTCAAGAAAGTGGCCGATATCTGCCGCAGCGAGGGCGTGGAGCTTGTCCCGCGCTGCCTGGACATGGGCTACAACGATGAGACGATCCTGCACCACGACCAGAACCTGGCCGAGGGCCAGCCGGTGGAAAACGCCCTGTTCGTGGCTGAAAATGGCAAGGCCGCGCTGGTCCCCGACCCGGAATGCAGCCTGGAGAACGGCTCGTTCGAGGTCTACACGGATGACCTGCCCGAGGGCTTCAGCCCGGCCGACACCACCGCGCCCGGGCGCAGCGTGTTCGTGGATGAGGCCCAGGCCGCCGAGG
>JAJFUG010000079.1 GCA_021372515.1 bacterium | reverse complement strand
GGTGGAGATAGTGACCGAGACCGCCTACCCGTTCGATTCCACGGTCACGGTGCGGGTCAACCCGGCCCGGGCCGAGCGGTTCAGCCTGCGGCTCCGGGTGCCGTCCTGGAGCGCGCGGACATCTATCGAACCGGGGCGGGCTGTTGTGACAACGCCCCCGGAACCTGGGAATTATGCGGTTCTGAGCGCCAAATGGCAGCGCGGGGATTCGGTGAAACTGCGCCTGGACCTGCGCGGCCGGGTGGAGCGGGATTCGAGCGGGGGAAGTGTCTGCGTGCGGCGCGGTCCCCTGGTCCTTGCCCGCGACAGCCGCCTGGAGGCCGCGGGCGGCGTCGTGGACGACGCTCTGCTGCAACTGAAATGCGATGCGGACGGGTATATCGAGCTGACGCCGGTGAGCCCCGGTGCGGCCGGGCCGTTCAACTTTGTCTGCGACGTCCCGGCGTTGGGCGACCCGGCCGGGCGGGACAGCGGGCCGGAGCTGTCGTTGCGCCTGTGCGACTACGCCTCGGCCGGGGGCTGGGGAACCGGGGCGCGGTTCCGGGTCTGGCTGCCTCTGATCCTGGACCCCTCGCAGCCGGATTTCCGGCCCTGAACTCAGGATGTGTCTGCTCTTAAATCCACTCTAAAAGAGGGGTGGCGGCGCAAGCCGACGGGGTGTACAAAAAGGGGCGACCCAAGCGGTCGCCCCTTTCATCAATAATTCAGTATGCGCCTTGCCTCCCCCTTGCTAAAGGGGGGGAACATGAATGCCATGCCCGGTTTGCATTTCCATCCCTACTCGATCAACGCGGCCAGGGCCGCGGCAGGCTCACCCTCCGGGTCGGAGGCGCTCACTGGGGTCAGCTCCCGCGCGCTGCGCTCGAAATCCGGGCTGGAGGGCAGGTAGCCCAGGAAATCCATCTTCACCGAGAGCATATCGCGGCAACTGTCCTGGATCGACTGCACGATCTGCACCGTGTCCTGGTCCGCGGGCACCTTGTTCATCACCAGCATGGGACGGAAACTGTCCAGCACGGACTGCATGAAAGCGAGGTTGCGCGGCTGCTCGGCCTGCACCAACTCCAGGAGCTGCTCAATACGCCGCACCCGCAACTCGCCCCGGCCTATCGCCGTGCGGATGAGCCGCTCCAGGCTGGGCGCGCGGTGCGTGTAGAACTCGCTCTCCACGCCGAACAGACGGTCGAGCTTGCGGTAGAGGGCCACCTTGATGAAACGGTACGCGCCCAGGTAGGCCGCAGGCTCGGGGGTGGCGATCACTATCGGGTAGTCGGCGGCGAGGAAGAAGTCGAGAACATTGTACGAGATGTTGCTGCCCAGGTCGAGCAGGATGTAATCAACGTCCAGCCGTTTGAGAGTGCGCAGGAGCTTGAGTTTCTGGGCGAACGGGATGTTGGCCGCGCCCAGCTCGGAGTTGTCCCCGCCGATCAGCCAGGGACCGAAACGGGTCTCGATCAGGATATCCTGGAGTTCGGCCTCTTTGTTCAGGAAATGGTGCAGGTTGCGCTGGAGGGTCTTTTCGCCCAGGTAGAGGTGCAGGTTGGCCCCGCCCAGGTCGAGGTCCACCACCGCGGTGCTGAAACCGCGGGAGCTGAGCAGCACGGCCAGGTTGGAGGTGACCAGGCTCTTGCCGATACCGCCCTTGGCCCCGCCCACGGCGATTATGCGCCCATCCTCCGGCTCGCGTCCGGCGAACGGCCGCGGGTAGTCGTTCATGGCATTCGGGTCCCTATGCCTGCGGGTGAGAGGGGAAACCGCCGCCGGGGAACCGGCGCGCGGCGGAATTGCGGGACTTAAGCTGCAATTATACCCTGGATT
The DNA here is from genome assembly GCA_021372515.1 of bacterium. Lineage (NCBI taxonomy): Bacteria > bacterium. The sequence continues at coordinate 599 of JAJFUG010000079.1, read as the reverse complement.
GCGAAAAGGGGCAATGAAAAATGGGGTGAATCCTCAGCCACAGGAGAAAACCTAAAGAATGCAGGACTTGGCCTGACAGCTTCAACGGACCACCTCGATTATTACTCCTTATACACCCACGCCCCGGCCAGCGCGGCCAGCGGCGCCTCCACCAGGCCCCAGAGGATCGCGGTCAAAGTCATGCCGGTGGGGAAAAGCCACATCAGCCAGCCCATGCCGTAACCGCAGGCCCAGACCAGCAGCCACACGAGAAGCCCGGCGCGGACCGCAGTCCTGGGCCCGGCACCGTAACGCGGCCGGATAGATGCGTAAATGCATATCAGCACCAGGCCCAGAAGAAGGTTCAGCGCGAAGAATATGCCCACCCGGCCCATGGTCACCCGCGGCAGGTTGTGGTTCAGCAGGATCAGGGCCCAGCGTTCGCCCAGTATGGGCTTGCTCAGCACGAACTCGCCCGTGGCCAGGACCAGCCCGGCGACCAGCCCTCCGGCCAGCACACGCAGCCTGTTGATTCCGTTCATCGTGTCCTCCTTGTCAGTCTGTCGGTTCAAGCGGTTACACGAGTATTCGCATCGGCCTCACTCCGCGCCGCGCAGCTC
>JAJFUG010000078.1 GCA_021372515.1 bacterium | reverse complement strand
AATACCGTTGCCCACCTTGAAAGGCGCAGATTGTTCTTCGTGGAGAGCTCCGCTTTACGCATTCGCTGTTCTCCGCAATGTAAATTGCAGTGAATAATGGGATTGGCAGTATATTGGGCGGGAAATGAAAAGCAACCATCGTTGCTTCAATTAAGATTGTAAATCCGCAATGGCAGTCAGTCAAGTATCTAAAGATTTGATTTCCTGTTAGAGATGAATATGTTGTTTTTGTTATTATCTTTATCTGGACAATTGCGTCTTGATTAAACTGCTTTTGCCTCAATTCTATTTAGTTATCATACTTATTCGAGAAAAACGTTTTTATTTTGAAACGCTGCCGTTTCGCTCCAAGAATACCGTGTCCTTTCCGAGGCTGGATTGACGATGGGCTATTGTGTATATGTAATAGAGCTGGACCGGGAATTCGCCGAGACCCGGACACCCCGTCAGGCCAACCCCCTACGGAACCCGGAGCTGCCCTGTCTGTATGTCGGCTACACATCCAAAAGCCCGGAGAAAAAATATCTGGAACACATGCGCGGGGCCTGCAACCGCAAGGGGCCACTGTATTCCAAGGTCGTGTACAAATACGGTATCCGGTTGAGGCCGAAACTTTACGAGAAATACAATCCAATCGGAACGCAGAAAGAAGCCTTGGAAACCGAGGTGCATCTTGCGGAAACACTGCGGAAGAAAGGCTACACTGTCTGGCAGAATTAGAGAAAAGGCAACGGCAAGAGCTTGCCTTTCCAACCGGTGTATATTAGACTGGTATAAGACCAGTTTAAAGGGAGGCTTTATATGGAAACAGTCGGAACCTATGAGGCGAAAACACACCTCGCTCAACTCCTGGAGCGTGTGGCCAGGGGAGAGAAAATAGCGATCACAAAGCACGGTGTGCACGTGGCGACCCTGCAACCCGCCGATTCCTCGAAACGGACTCCCGTGCGTGAGGTCATCGACCAGTTGAAGCAGTTTCGAAGCGGCCGCAGCCTCGAAGGGCTTTCCATTCGCGGCATGATCGAGGAAGGCAGGCGCTGATGTCCACTCGCTTTGTCGTCGACAACTCAGTCGTCATGTCCTGGTGTTTCGAGGACGAAGGAAACGAATATGCGGAGGCGGTCCTCGAAAGCCTGGAATCAGGAGAGGCTTTTGTGCCCGCCATCTGGCCTCTCGAGGTGGGCAATGTCCTTCTTGTCGCCGAAAGGAAAGGACGTCTCAGCCGGGCTTCGGTTGTCCGATTTCTCTCCCTCCTGAGCGGTTTGCCCATTACAGTGGAGCAGGAAACACCCGAGCGGATGCTCAATGAGATCGTCTCGCTCGCCCGTGAACATGGGCTTTCCACATATGACGCTTCCTATCTGGACCTCACCATGAGGCTCGATCTACCTCTCGCCACTCAGGATGCCTCACTTACAAAAGCGGCCGGAAAATGTAAAGTCCCGGCCTTTCAGCCAGCGCGCGCCCGTTGAAACCAAAGAATCGAACGGATGGCCTGCCTGTGGTTCTCGAAAATACAAGACTGCAGTAACTCACGTATCAGGTGTTCAACAGCGTACCCAGTTCCGCCTCAGAAACCCTCCAGTCGGGGACAATCGGGTTCAGGCAGAATTCCCTGACAGAGGCAGGCGCCGTAAGGTTATCACGACACCTGTTTTGTCTCATGCCCTTCCATGTCTACATTCTCAGGTCCGAGTCCAGTGACCGTTTCTATATCGGTCATACCGACGGCATTTCGCGGCGCCTGTTTCGTTTCATCCCCTCCCGGTGATATCCCACTTTTTTTACGTCAGCGCCGCAATCCATTCCCCGCAGCCGGGCATGAGGCCGTCCAAGGGAAACCGCCGGTCATTTAAATTACGATTTGCCCCTCCTCCGACGAGATATTAATACTCCTTTAAAAAAACTAATCTTGTCAAAGGCGCAAAATCGATGTAAAATCGATTCAAGATAAAGGAACAGTCTCGTGGTCTTTGCTGCCTCCCGGTCAATCAACTGCTTTCAATCTTATGATGACAGCGATGAACTGATTTTTGTTGTGTTCCACTGCCGATCCTGGTAATATTATTCTTCACCGGTTTGCCTGTTTTGCATGAATCTCGCGCCAGGAAGATCCGAACATGAAAAGAATCCTCCTGCCAATCATCTTCTCCGCAGCCGTTTTGCTGCCGCTTTCCCGGCAAGAGGCCCGGGCCGAGAGATACTTTTTCCGCAATTACGATGTGGAAGAGGGACTGGGCTCCACCCAAATCAACAGCATCCTCCAGGACCGCCTCGGTTATCTCTGGTTCGCCACGACTAACGGTTTAATCAAATTCGACGGTAAATCGTTTACGACTTTTTCCACACGGGACGGACTGCCGTCGAACAATGTCTTCAGAATACACCAGGATTCCAAGGGTGATTTCTGGCTCAGTTTCCCGGGCAAAGGGATCGGCAGGTTCGACGGAGTGAACTGGCGCTACTACAAAGATCACTTTCCACCTTTCGTGACAACCTGGTCGATCATGGAGGATTCCCACGGCAACATGTGGTTCGCCACCTTCGGCAACGGGGTGGTCCGGTTCGATGGAACCAACTGGACAGTCTTTTCCGACTCGGTGCTGGGTGAGAACAGAACGCGGACCGTCATCGAAGACTCCAGGGGCAATATCTGGGTCGGACTTCAGAGGAAAGGAATATGTGTATTCGACGGGAAAGAATGGACAAATATCAAGTCGTTCGGCCCCTTCTACGATTCCCACATCAATTCCATTATAGAAGACAAAAGGGGTGATATCTGGCTGGCCGGCGTGAATCCGTTCATCGAGGGAACGATCGCGATCAAGATGTCCGGGGATTACCGGAACGCGAGTCTCGAATCCTATACCGTCAAGGACGGAATACCCAACGGCTCGGACCCGGTGCTTCTCGAAGACAGCCAGGGCCGGATCTGGCTGGCGGCGGACGGCGGCCTGGGTGTGTACGACGGCCGGACCTGGAAAACATACAACACGGACAAAGGCTTGCCCTCCAACCGGATCACATCTCTGATCGAGGACAGCGAAAAAAACATCTGGATCGGGACCAACGGAAACGGTGCGGCCAGGTTCAGCGGAGAGGCGTTTGTCCTCTACACCGTCGCGGACGGGCTGCCGTGCAATTCCCTGGTGCCGATGCTGGCGGATTCGAGGGGAAATCTGTGGTTCACTTCCGAAAACGTCAAAGGAGCTGTCAAGTATGACGGGGAGCGCTGGACCACGTTGCTGTCCAGGGATGGAAAACTGGTTTCGTGTGTGTACGAAGACAGCAGGGGCGGTCTCTGGTTCAACACCAGTTTAACGCTTCACAGAGTCGAAGGTAATAGTCTCAGGGCTTTCACGACCGACAGCCTCTGGCTGGAAGAGGTCTCTTCCGAAGATGACAAAGGTAACCTGTATTTCACTCAGCAAGTCGGGTATCAATTGAGATTCAACGGCCGGGACTTCGAAGAAAAACCGGATAAGACCCACTTCTCGAGCGCCATGAAACCATTGTTGTTTTTCAATCAACAGACGGCAGGCGGATGTTTGCTTTCAGGATCAGAGGAGGGGTTGATCGTAGCCAAAAACTTCGAGCGGACTTTTTTGAACCAGGGAATGAAATTCACTGCGATTGCCCCGGACGGGCGAGGAGGGTACTGGTTCGGAACGGACAGCGGCCTGGTCAATCCGAAGATTGACGATTATTGCCAATATGTCACGAACCACAACCGGATCGAGAGTGAATTCTATTCCCTCGGAAGCACTCCCGGCAGCAACGAGATAATCACTCTGTACCGGGACAGGAACGGGGCGCTCTGGGCGGGGACCGGCGGCGGCGGAATAAGCCGTCTGCTCGACGGGAAATTGACGCATTTCACCACGGATAACGGCCTGTCCAGCAATGTCTGCTATTATATTTTCGAGACCGGGGCCGGATTATTTTTCCGTGTCCCCCTGGGGCTCGACCGCTTCGACGGCAAGTCTTTTGTCACCTTCACCGCAAGGAACGACGGGTTTTTCGCCTCGGCAGGCATCCACCAGTTCTCTTTCGCTGCCGTGCAGCCGATCGAAGATAAAAAAGGCAACTTCTGGTTCAACTCCCTGCACGGAGTGATCAAATTCGACCCATCGGCGATCAAGCGCGATACTCTGCCCCCGCCTCTGTACATAACGCGCTTCAGGATCGCCGAAAAAGACACCACGCTGACCAACGGCCTCCGGTTACGCTACAATCAGAACAGCCTTAAAATCGACTATATCGGAATCAGCCTTTCCGCTCCGGAGGAGGTCGTCTACAGCTATAAGCTCGAGGGCCTGGATACAGAGTGGACAGAAACCAGGTTGAATTCTGCCTCCTACCCCTATCTTCCTCCGGGCAGATATGAATTCGAATTGCGGGCCAGGAACCGCGACGGTATCTGGAACGCCGAGACGGCCCGGCTTCAGTTCGAGATTCTGCCGCCCTTCTGGTCGGCCCTCTGGTTCAGGGCGCTCATGCTGAGCGCGGTACTGGGTCTGGGCTGGGTCGTGCTGAATGTCAGGACACGCCTGATCCAGAAAAGAAATACCGAGCTTCTTGCCGAAATAACCGAACGCAAGAAAGTGGAGCTGGCCCTCCGTGAGAAAAACATCGAGGTGAAAAACCTGAAAGACCGCCTCCAGGCCGAGAATATCTACCTGCAGGAAGAGATCAAGCTGACCCACAACTTCAACGAGATAATCGGCAACAGCGAGGCGCTGAACAAGGTGCTGGAAAGAGTGGAGAAAGTGGCCTTCACCGACAGCACGGTCCTGATCCTGGGCGAAACGGGCACCGGCAAACAGCTTATCGCCAGGGCCGTGCACCGTCTGAGCCCCCGCGCCTACAAGCCGCTGGTGACAATCAACTGTGCTTCCATCCCGGCCAGCCTGATCGAAAGTGAAATGTTCGGTTACGAGAAGGGGGCTTTCACCGGCGCAGTCTCGCGCAAAACAGGACGGTTTGAGCTGGCCGATGGCGGCTCGCTGTTCCTGGACGAAATCGGCGAATTGCCGCTGGAGCTGCAGGCCAAGCTTTTGCGTGTGCTGCAGGATGGTGAATTCGAGCGGCTGGGCAGTACAAACACCATCCATGTCGATGTCAGGATTATCGCGGCCACCAACCGCGACCTGGAACAGGAGGTCAGCCGCGGCGCTTTCCGCGAGGACCTCTACTACAGATTGAACGTATACCCTATCAAATGCCCGCCTCTCAGGGAACACAAGGAAGACATCCCTCTGCTGGTGAACCATTTCGTCAACCAGTTCAATTCAAGGATCGGCAAACAGATCAGCGCCATCCCCCAGAGCGTGCTCGACACTTTGCAGGCCTACAAATGGCCGGGCAACATCCGCGAACTGCAGAACGTCATTGAGCGGGCCGTGATTGTCAGCAGCGGCAGCCAGCTAAAGCTGAGCGAGTGCCTCGAGAACACGAGCGCCTCGACCAAGCAAGTGCTTACTCTGGATGACCTTGATAAGCAGCACATTGTCAATGTGATGGAAATGACCGGCTGGAGGGTCAGAGGCAAATCCGGGGCCGCCGAACTGCTGGGCCTGAAGCCGACCACGCTGGAAGCAAAGATGGTTAAGCTCGGCGTAAGGAAGGAGACGCCGCCCCGCCGAAAGACCTCCTGACTCCAAAATATTGGAGGCACTCCAAAATATTGTAGTTTTTCATCCTCCCGACCAACACCCCGCTTTCAGTGTTTTTAACCGTATTTAGCCTGCCTTCAGCCGATTGAAATATCTTCCACGCAATACAGTTTTTTCTGGTACGGGTTTTGTTATTGCAGATCCGAGTGCGGACCACGATCGCCCGGCTGTTATCAGGATAAACAGAGGTGTGTAGCGGCATCTTTAGAGGCGCGGATGAAGTCAGTATCGACCCCCATCGTTCTGACTGAAATAAACTTTAAAAAAGAGGTCCTCGAATCATCCGGCCTGGTGCTGGTAGAGTTTGTCGCCCGCTGGAGCGGCTCGTGCACTTTGTTCACCTCTGTGATGAATCAGTTGAAAGCCGAATTCGAGGACCAGCTCAAGCTGGGAATAGTCGATGTGGATGAAAACAGGAATGTAGCGGCCGAGTATGCCGTTCAAAGTCTTCCCACTCTGATTTTTTTCCGGCAGGGTACGGTTGTCGACCATATCAGCGGGGTGTTTCCCCGGATGACTATCCGGGAAAAGATTTGCGCTTTCCTGGATAATCCAGACCCGACATGAGCATTTCAACAAAGTGTTGTCGTTTTTGGCTTTCGCCGATCCTGGCAGACAGTTCGAGATCGTTGCCAAGTGATTCCGTAGTCTCTGCCACTGGATAGCGCTGATCGACCGTCAACCGTTACAGGTTGTCGCATTTCCGCAACAACTGCATCAAATCCGATTTGTTCTGAGAGCAGCAAGATTTGTTGCGGGTACTTCGCAGAATTTTATCCGGGAATCAGTTGCGGATTGAGAGGCAAGCTGCAAAGGAGAACTTTTTGCTCGGCCTGGTTAGTTTTTTAGACTAATAATTCTCTTTTTACACATTTAAGGCTGTTATTTGTTCTATAACCGCTCTTGTATCTGTTTTTGTCGTTGTTGTTAGCCCTTTATTTATTTTTTTAGTTTTGTTTAATAACTAATCCATTAAACAACATCGCTCATGCCCATTCCCGGTAATAAATCTCAACACAAATCCCGAAACCGAGCTGATTGTCTGGCACCAGGTGTTCAACGCCGGGACAAAACTGACCATGTCTCCTGACAACAGAGAATTGCGGGCCATTAACCGCTCCAGTGTGCTTAATCTGATCTTTACGCTCAGCCCGATCTCCCGTGTCCGTATCTCCCGGCTGACCGGCCTTTGCAAGCCGACCGTGTCGAGCATTGTCAGCGAGCTGATCGACGAGGGGCTGGTCCGCGAATCCAACCAGGTCCAGACCGCCATGGGCCGTAAGCCGGTAAATCTGCGGATCAATGAGAATTACAAGGTCTACGGCCTGATAGATGTCAAGCTCTGGAGCACGGAGCTGGCTGTTTGCGACCTCACGGGCCGAGTCCTCGATTCCAGATCAATCCCCACCGTGCCGGGCCAACCGGTCGCCTTCCTCAGTGAATGCTCCCGGACCCTGGCAGGCAGGCTCGATTCCTATTCGCAAAGGGTGCTCGGAGTCAGCCTCATTCTCCCCTGTGCGCTCGATTCGAGGCGCGGCATGGTCCACCAGCATCGCGCTTTGGATTGGCACGAGGTGGATGTCAGGGAGGTGGTCTCCGCCGAGTTGGACTGCCCGGTGCTGATCGAAAACGACGGCCGGGCGGCGGCCCTGGCCGAACTGATGTTCGCTCCGGAAACCCGCGAGCTGGGCAGCTTTGTCTATGTGCTGGTCACGGACGGGATCGGGATCGGGGTTGTGATCGGGCGGCAGCTCTATTACGGCGCGCATTTCCTGGACGACCGCATCGGCGCGAAGACAGTCGACATCAACGGACGCCGGGAGGAGTTCACCAAGGACATCTGGGAGCAAAACGGTTCCCTGCGCGGAATAGTGCAGCGCTATCGAGACCTCACCGGCAACCCGCTTGCCTACGACATCAATCCCGATCTCGACCATATCCTTACCATGGCCCGCCAAGGCGACCCGACAGCGCTGTGGTCGCTCAAACAGGCCGCGCGCTACCTGGCGGTGGGGCTGGCCAGCATCTACCGCGGGATCGATCCCGAACGGATCATCGTGGGCGGCGAGATAACACCGGTCTGGGACCTGGTGGTGGATGAAATCCTGAGGGAGATGGAGTCACAGGACTGCTTCCACCAGACATCCCTGCGCGGGCTGATCGTGCCCGGCTCCCTGCGCCGGGGCACGTTCGAAGGCGGCAGGGCGCTGATCCTGAAAGACCTTATTTATGCGTCGTGCAGCCCGAACCGTCGCGGCCCGGCGCAGGGAATCTCCGGCAAGCGGATAGTGCCGGTCTGACACTTTCGGCCACACAAAAAAGGAGGCGGCGGATGAAAAAATGAAACGTGCGCAGTAAGCAGACAGTGATTCAATCATAAGGAGAAGCCTATGGAAATGCTCTGAAAAATTGTCTGTCTGATTCCCTACTTCAAGGCGGAGAACAACATATGCATTCAGAAAACAGATATCCACGTTTAGCAGCCTTGCTCGCGCTGGTCTCGGTGATGACCTTGTTCCTGGTAGTAAGCGCTCTGGCGCAGCTCAACACTTCCAAGATCGAGGGAGTGGTGCGGGACAAGGACAGCGGACAACCCCTGGCCGGGGCTCAGGTTGTGGTTGAGGGCACCCGCCTGGGCAACGTCACCAATGCAGACGGCTATTATTTCATTCTGAACGTCCCGCCCGGCCGTCGCGCCATCACATTCACCTTCACCGGCTACCAGAAAACGACCATCGCCGACCAGCTCCTGCTGGCCGGACAGACTTCCACGGTCGATGCCCACCTGAGTTCCACGGTGGTGGAGCTTTCCGGGATCACGGTCGAGGCGGCGGTGGCGCCCCTGGTGCCGCGCGACAACACGGTCTCCAAGCAGAGGATGACCGCCGAGAAGATATCCGATATTCCCGCCAACAAGCTCGAGGACATGCTGGTCCTGGAGGCCGGCGTGCAGACCGGCGGCGCGGGCGCCCTATCGCGCGGCGTGCGTATCCGCGGCGGCCGTCTGGGCGAGGAAGCCATGGTGGTGGACGGCGTGACGGTGCGCAACTACACCGCCAACCCGTTCCGCGGCGGCTATGGCTGGGTCTTCGAGCAGGAAGAGGGTTCCCTGAGCGAGGATACCACTCCGCTGGAGTTCTCGACCGGAGCGGTCGAGCAGGTGGACATCCTCACCGGCGGGTTCCAGGCCGAGTACGGCAACGCCCAGAGCGGTATCATCAACATCGTGACCAAGGAAGGCGGCGCGAGCCTGCAGGGTAACGTGCGTTTCATCACGGACCAGCAGAACCCCCGCACCTCCGATTACGGCTACAACCAGCTCATCACCTCGGTGGGTGGCCCGGTGCCGCTGGTCCCGAACCTGTTTTTCCATGTCTCGGGTGAAATCCAGGGTATCGCAGACCGGAATCCGACCCACGCAGATGAGGGTTTCCGCGGCGTGAATCAGGATTTTGTCGACCGGCTGAACGACGCCGTGCGCAACGATCCGCACTATTACGGCACCAAGCCTTTCTCCCTCGACGAGTTTAAAGCCGGCCGCGAGTTCTATGCCTCGAAGACCGGCGAGATCGCCTCGCTGTTCTCCCCGTTCAACCCGGTGCGCCTGCCCTATAACTGGCAGGACCGCACCCTGGCATCGGCCAAGCTCACCAGCTCGCCGGTCGAGGGTCTGAAGCTGATCGCCACGTCCAATTTCTCGCGTGACCAGAACAGCTACCCGGCCCACGATGACGGGAGTTATTTCTTTGACGGCATGGCCGACAGGTATAGCTTACCGCAGCGCGAATGGGCTCCGGGCGAGGAAACAGTGTTCATCCCGCAGGCCTACGGCCGCCGCACCCGCTCGACCAACTACCTGGCCGGTTTCGACTGGGACTTCCTGAAAAGCGCCCAGCGCAGCGCCACGTTGCAGTTCCGCTATACCAATTTCCGGACCCAGGATATCAACAGCGCCAGCATCAAGGACAATTACCGTCACGACGACACGTTCCTCGGCTGGACGCCGCACGACATACCGTTCGAGATCGAGACTTTCCCGGGCCGCAACTATCCGCTGGAGAGCACCCCCGCGGCCAAAAAATACTTCCCCAACGGCATCGACGGGTGGCAGCGCTGGTGGAACGTGGAAACGCCGTTCCAGCTGGTCCAGGGAGACTGGCTGTACTTCCTGGCCTACCGCTACCAGCGTGAGCTGCAGAACAACTTCAAGGGCGATATCGATTTCCAGCTCAACCGCACCAACCGGGCCAAGCTGGGTGTGCAGATGACCGCCTTCGACAACAACATGTTCGACATCTCCGGCAGCAGTACGCGCCGCGACTTGGCCAACGAGTTCAAGTACAAGCCCCGTCAGTACGGGCTCTACGCGCAGAACCGGACCGACCTGGGCGATTTCGTCCTGGATTACGGCATCCGCTACGACCGGTTCGAGCCCCGGGACAACTGGGCGTTCCGCAACAACGACCAGTACAGCGACAACTACTTCCCCACTAACATAAGCGAGTGGTCCCCGCGTTTCGATGTCGGGTTCCCGGTGACTGACAAGTCGCAGTTGCGTTTCTCCTACGGCGTTTTCACCCAACTGCCCAGCCTGACGTTCATCTTCGACAGATACAACCCGGGCGGCCTGGAGTACAGCCGCACCGACGCTTTTGAGACCGGGCTGAGCTACCTGATGGGTGAGGACCAGGTGGTGGACATCGTGGCCTTCTACCGCGACGTGGACGGCAACGTGGCCAACAAGGAGTTCTTCCGCGACTACTACGCCAAGCACCTTGACCGCAGGATCCGCGAGTATTACCAGGGCTACGCCAACAAGGACAACGGCAACATCAAGGGCCTGGATTTCACGCTGCGCCGCCGCTTCAGCAACAACTTCAGCTACAACCTGATGTACACCCTGCAGTTCTCGCGCACCACCGGAAGCAATTACACCAACAGCGGCTACTCGGTCGATGCCTCCACCGGTGAGGAAATACGGCCCTCGGACGTGATCAATCCGATCGACGGGGACCAGACCCACAAGATCAGCGCGAATTTCACCTACCTGTTCCCGGAGAATTTCCTCTCCGGCAGGGTCTGGAACAGGGTCCTCGGCGATCTGCGGATCAACCCCATTTTCACCATGGGCAGCGGCACCCCGAACAACACTATTTTCCGCGGCCGCTGGAACAAGAACGTCGATCTGAGGATCAACAAAAGCTTCAAGATCGGCGGGACGAAACGTGTCGGCGTGTTCGCGGATATCTACAACCTGCTCAACCAGAAGCCGTCCATCGAATACCCCAGCGGCTACACCTACGACGGTTACTACTGGCAGGTGAAAGGCGGCGAAGTCCTGCCATGGAACGATGGCATGCTGGCCAGGACGGATGCAGCCTGGGCCGACCGCGTGCTGTTCAACGCCGATTTCAACGGGGACGGCTTTCTCAGCCTCGAAGAACAGGCCAAGGGCGCCATGGCCGAAGCCATGCTCAACTCCACCATGGAAAAGACCCAATACGGCCGGGCCAGGCAGATCAGAATGGGCGTCGACTTCAATTTCTGATGCCGGTCGCCGTATTCACAGCGGTTAGAACACTGCGGGTCAACAGGAGAGATATCTTATGCGAATGATCAAGTTCTATTTGGTTGCGACAGCACTGGGCGTCTTGCTGACCTTTTGGGCAACGGCGGCAACGGCGGAACAGAAGCAGGAATACGATTCCAAGGGCAACAACCTTGGTCTCCATTTCACGCACGCGTCAGGCGCGCCCTTCGGTAACAACGTGTATCACTATTTTCCGCGCGGCTCGGCCAATTATTACACTGCAGGGCGCAATAGCTGGGGTATAATGGTGCTGCGCGACATGGACGGCAACGGGACGATCGAGGACACTCTGGGCGAGGGCGCCCGCGGTGGACATTTCGTCGGCATGAACACCTCCCTGGAAAGCTACAACGAGCTGGAGGCGGCATTCAGCGCCGGAGAAAGCATGGATCAGGCCGCCAGCCGGATCGATCACAACCGCACGCTGACCTCGCTCGACCCCGAGGACCTGGCGGACTGGTACCCCGAGTTCTGCGATGAAGCGGGGCAGCCGATCCTGCACGGCGCCGAAACCGTGGTCATGCGTTGCGGCGACGCCTTTCAGCGAGATGACTGGGCGTCGGGCGCAAGCCTTGAGCACCGCTTCCATTTCCTGAATTTCGCCGAAAGCAACAACATCCTGTACGCGCATACCCGTATCCGCAACATGTCCGAGTACCTGAAGTGGAACCCCAATCCGGACATCCGCGGCAAGGCCGCCGGGCAGCCGGACGGGCAGGTTTACAAGGAATTCACCCTCCACCGCTCCATCGCCAACAACCCGAGTGTCGGCGTCCGGGATGCGAACAACGAAATCTGGGGCTATTTCACGCCCCTGGGGATCCACGTGTTCGCCGACAAGGACGGGATCGAGGCCTCGTTCAGCACCGACCCCTTCATCGTGATCGACTGGGCCCTGCGCCTGCCGGAGTTCAACGGCCAGGTCATGGTCCCCACCAACAATTGCTATAACTCCTATGATGTTGTGGAGTTCGGTTTCTCCGGCAACCAGGACACCGGTGAAACGGGCTATGCATACGGCAAGCAGTACAACCTGTCCCGGGGCCGCGGCCACAGCGAATACGTCCTCGGCGGAGGCATCAATCCTTTCGACGGGAAAGTGGCTTTCGGCTACCCCGGCATGCTGGAGCCCTCCGACGCACGTTACAACCAGTGGCTCTGGGGTGACCGGGTCGGACGGAACATGTACTGGCACTACGGCTACATCAGCGATTTCGCCCCGCGCGATACGTGCAGCTACGACTGGGTGATGATGTTCACCTACGGCGACCCGAGCAATTTCGCGTTCCCGCGCGGGGAGCTGGTCAACATGGACAACGCGGATTGCCAGAAGTTCTTCGCGCCGGCGATGCAATACGCCAGCGTGGCCAAGTTGACCTGGGAAGGCGGCTACGTGGTGCCTGAAACACCGATCCCGCCGGCGCTGACCATCATCCCCGGTGACCGCCAGGTGACCATCACCTGGAGCGACATCAATGTCAACACCCCGGATGCGTACTACGCTTTCCTGCAGGCGAACCCCGAACTCGACCCGAACCATGTTTATGTAGAATACGATTTCGAGGGCTACCGTCTGTACCGCAGCTATGTCGGCCCCAACGACTCCCATTCCGTGATGCTGATGAATTGCAGCAAATCCGCCGGGAATATTGTCTACTACTATGTGGACAAGAAGGAAGACGACCAGCCGCTACAGCGCATGGAGAACGGACAGAAAGTCTGGTACGCCCTGGTGCCCTACGACAGGAACTATGACCCGGCCACCGGCGAAATGTTCAGCCAGCCGCCCGAGAGCAGCGGGAAAGTCTGGAACCGTGTCGGCCCGAACGGACTCTACACGGTCATCCCGCGCAGTGACGCCAGCAATTTCAAGACAGCTACCCTTGAAGGTACGGCCAAGTTCATCAGCGGCGACGGCCGGCAGATGGAAAATTCGCCGACCGCGATTCTCCACGGCCCCGGCGACGGCAGCCTGACCGATCCGCCGCTGTCTCTCCAGCCGCTGGAGATGCGCGAGATCAATTTCATTCCGATCAACAACGAGCGCATAACCGCTACCAAGACCATCTATCTGACGGTCAAGGAAAAGGAAGCCCAAGACGAGGACGGGAGTTGCGCCGGTCAGCGCCAGGCCGCAGCCAACAGGCTGGCCCTGGTCGACGGCAGCTACGAAAGCCCCCTGGTCGATCTCACCCAGAGCGAGGCCCGCCCGACGCTCACTTTCTCCGGCCCGGTCGACAACGCCGGCATCGACTACAGCATCAAGTTCACCTTTGATGCAATGGACAGGCGGGGCCTTTCTTCAAGCCTGTATTATCACATGAATCCGGGCGCCTACACGGGAGGCGACATCTCCCTGCCGCAGGCCCGCTGGTGCGGCGACAAGCCCGGCACCTCGCCCAGCAACCTGGGCACCACCGTGTCCGGCCGTTTCCAGGTCACCTGGAAAGACGCCGGCGGCGGCAACCTGACCGTGGAAGTCATGAACCTGACCGGAAACGCCGCGGTCAACAAGGTCGACTATCCGGATGAATGGGGCTGGGGCTTCCAGACCCAGGAAGGTTTCGGCGGCCCGATTCTCACCGGCGGCGATTCCCCGGTCGGGACTTACTACACGGAGGCGTTCCTCGATAAGCTGCCCAAGAGCGAACGCACCGTGAAGATGGAATCCACTCTGCCGGCGGACAACACCATGCAGTTCGGATTTTTCCTGAACGGTCTGCTCTGGGCGGTCGAGAGAGACGGCGGCGACGGTATCAGCATGCCCACGCCGGGAACGGTCTGGATCGTCGACAACGCCTTCGGCTCCTGGAACGACGGCCAGACCGAGTTCACCCAGTTCTCGGACATGGCCCTGCCGGGCGACAAGTGGGAGATCAAGATCAAGCCCTCGACCATGAACGCCGAGGACGCGGACCTGGGCAAGGTCCGCGTGGTGCCGAACCCGTACATAGCCAGCTCCTTCCTCGACCTGTCGGCGGACAGCCGGCGCATCGAGTTCGTCAACCTGCCGGACCGCTGCACCATCCGCATCTACTCGATGGGCGGCCACCTGGTCAACGTGCTCAACCACATCAGCGCCAACCGTCACGGCTGGGGCAACTACGCCGACTGGGACCGTCTGAACAACAGCAGTCAACCCCTGCAGCTTACGGGCTACGACAACCACAGCGGGACCGAGCCCTGGAACATGCGCAACCGTTTCGGGACGACTGTGGCGAGCGGACTGTATTTCTATCACGTGACAGATAGCCGGGGGAAGACGGTGACCGGTAAGTTCTACATAGTCAACTGACGCCGGTCCTGAACCGTAATTTTAGAACCTATCCCCTGTTATACTGATGGAGGTAATCCATGTCAGGAAAGACGGCCATGCGAGCCATAACTACTCTCGGCGCGCTCCTGTTCGTCGCGCTCCCGCTGTTCGCACAAGGGGTGCTGAACCAGGAATACTCCGGTCTGGATAAGTATCCCGTACAGGGACGACCCAAGGCCAGCTCGTTTGTGGGAGTGCGGGCGGCGGAGTTTCTGGAAATCCCGGTCGGCGCGCGCGGAATCGGTCTGGGCAGCGCCTATTCCGCCGTTTGCGATGATATCTCTTCCATGTGGTGGAACCCGGCCGGCCTGGGTTTCCTGCAGAAAAGGGAAGTCATGCTGACCGTTGTCGATTATACGATGGACCTGACCTACAGCTATGCCGCCGCCGCGGTCCCGGTCATGGACGGCAACCTGGTGGTGGGGGGATTCTTCGGATATCTGGACATTCCGGAGATCGAGTACACCACGGTCAGTTCTCCCCTGGGCACCGGGGAGACTTTCAACGCCTATGACTTCCAGATGGGTGGCTCTTTCGCCTACAATTTCTCCGACCGCTTCGCGGCCGGGTTGAACCTGAAGTACATCCACCAGGATGTGCTCAGCAATATCGCGGGCAACGCCTTCGCCATCGACGCCGGTGCGATCTACCACACCGAGTTCATGGACCGCGAGATCAAGTTCGCTTTCGCCGTGCAGAACCTGGGAACCAATATCACCATGCGCGGGGCGAACCTGCTGCAAGAAGTGGGACCGGAGACCCGCACCGGGGACTACCCGACGGGCTATACCGATTTCTCCTCCTATCAGGAAGCGATCAGCCGCCGTGGCAACCGTTACCTGTACCAGCAGACCCACACTTACCGTCTGCCCACAGTGGTGAAGATCGCCCTGGCTTACAACCTGATCACCTCCGAGAAGCTCAACTGGCTCGCCACCGGCGAAATCTGGCGCAACAGCAATACCCCGATCAGTTACGCCACCGGCTCGGAGCTGAGCTACAATTTCACCCCTTTCACCAACGGTGCGCTGCGGATGGGCTGGCTGGTTCAAACCGACGAGTTCACTGACGGCACCGACCAGTACGGCTACAGTTACTGGGGGGATGACCCGACGCTGCGCGGCCTGAGCCTGGGCGGCGGCGTCTCGCGCGATTTCGGCGGCCGCAAGGTTACGTTCAACTACGCCTACCGGAACAAGGGTCGCCTGATGTCGGACCATTTCTTCACCATCGCTTTCGGGTTCTGAGCCGAAACCCGACCTCTGTGCAGAGGCCCCGGCCTGTTGGCCGGGGCCTCTGCCGGAAAATCACGCCGGCAAATCCGTTGTCGATGTTTGCTCCCAACGACCACGCCGGAATCGGATGCAGCGCCGACTATCCGGCCGGCCAACCCGGAAACCGACGAGAAAGGCTGGTACCCGCTCGGCGAGGTGGAAGTGCGTTGAGCCGGGCCGGTTCACCGGGCGCGCTTGTCGCCGTTCGGGTTTTTCCAGTATAATTACCCGTGGCGTATTTTCGGCTTTGCAGCCTTGACCCTTTCAGGGAGCCTGCAATTGCTGATCCCGGATAAATAAAGGCCGGTGCTCAATCTGCTGGTTCTGTTCCTTCTCCTGAACTCCACCTCGGGAGCGATACTGTACTTTTTATACCAGAACGAGTCACAGACTGAAATCAAGTTGCTGAAAGGTAGAGAAAATACCGAGGTTCATAGAATCTCGGACAATATCGGCGCCGATTTGAAAAACTGTATCAGCGATCTTGTCTTCCTCACCGACCTCCTCAGGCAAAATATCGATCATCTCAAAAAACCGGAAAGCAAACAGGAGGTGGCGGACGAATTTCTGTTTTTCTCCCAGGCCAAGGATTATTACGATCAGATCAGATACATCGACAGCAGCGGCATGGAAATCATCCGGATCGACCGGGCCTCGGCAAATCCCCGTATAATCCCGACCGACCAGCTCCAGAACAAGTCCGACCGTTATTATTTCAAAGAAACGATGGAACTGGACCGGAACGGTCTTTTCGCTTCACCTCTCGATCTGAACGTGGAAAACGGCGTTGTTGAGGAACCGCACAAACCGATGATCCGGTTCTGCAGACCGGTGTTCGACTCCACGGGAATAAGGCAGGGCATGGTTGTCCTGAACTTCAAGGCCGCCAAAATCCTCGATACAATCGACACCACCCGGTTCATGCTTCTGAACTCCGACGGCTTCTACCCGACAGATGGGCCGCAGGGGGCGCAGTGGGGTTTCATGCTGCCGCACGGAAGGTCCCTC
This sequence comes from bacterium, assembly GCA_021372515.1. NCBI lineage: Bacteria > bacterium. Next base: position 20,756 of record JAJFUG010000078.1, on the reverse strand, counting down.
GCCCTGGAAAACCCTTCACTATGGAGCATCTGCGGCAGCCACGATCGAGGCCAGACAGTCCATCGCGACAGCCTGGTGACTTTCATCGCGGTCAAATCCTTTGTCGCTGCGATCGCAGACCTGAACCGTTCGAACGACGCAAGAGCGGCCAGGAAAAGTGAAAGCCATTATTCGGATTACGAGTGGAAACTGGTCTCGATAGTTCCCCCCCTGACGGAACTGTCGGGGATCATTCTTATCCGGCATAAATTCAGGGTATATTTCGGGATGGTTTTCTGCCTTCTCGCCGCAGTGTTCACTCTGCTCGCCCTGTCACTCCGAAAACGCAGCCAGTCGGAACGCCAGCTCAAGCTGGCCGGGTTCGCGCTAAACAATTCCGCGGACTTCATCCGCCGGGTCGACCGTCAGGCCAGGCATGTCTACGTGAACAACGCCATCTGCGAGGCAACCGGCTACAGCCGGACGGAACTGCTGGCAAAGAGCGTTTTCGAGATCAATCCGGAAATAAAGCCCGATGAATGGGATAGCCTGTGGGAAAAAGTCAAATCCAGCGGGTTTTCTTCCTGCGAAACCTCGCACCGCAGTAAAGACGGTGCAGTGTTTCCGGTGGAGGTCACGGCAACGCATATGGTCTTCGAAGGCCAAGAATACCTGTTCCTGGCCGGAAGGAACATCGCAGACCGGAAGAAAGCCGAAACCGCGCTCAGGGAAAGTGAGAAACGTCTCGAGAGTGTCCAGAACGCCGCGACGCAGGTCTCAATCATAACGACCGATCCCGACGGGATCATCCAGGTGCTCAACAGCGGAGCGGAAAGGATGCTGGGCTATACCGCCGCGGAGATGATCGGAAAACAGTCCCCGGCCCTTGTCCATCTCGAGTCCGAGGTGGTTGAGCGTGGCCGGCAGCTGAGCGTGGAGCCCGGCTACGAGGTGCGGGGGTTCGACGTGTTCGTCGAGCGGACAAAATCAGGAAATTTCGAGGAGAGGGAATGGACCTATGTCAGGAAGGACGGCGGGCGTCTGACGGTGAATCTCATTGTCACCGCGGTCAGGAACGAACAGTGTGAGATAACCGGCTTTCTCGGAGTGGCTCAGGACTTTACAGCCAATCGTAAGGCGATGCCGACCACAAGATAGATAAGACAGTCATCAAGGATTTTGGACGGCACTCGGTAATCCTGAGGCTGAAAGACCTGTGCGATGCGTACAACAACAGCCACGGCGGAGTGATAGTCCTGCTCTGACCGGGAAATGGTCCGGCAGTGACAGACTTTCCCGGAACGGCCCGGGTTTGGCCCGGGCCGTTCCGGCTGGAATAACGGCAGTCAATCAGCATGGCGCAAAACGGTTGCGAGCCGAAACAACATCGGGATGCGGAATAGCCTCGCAACTGCAAACTAAACAAAGAAATGCCATCGCGTGGAACATCCAATCCTTTTCTTCCGGTCTGTCGGATCAAAAATAATCCGAATAATGTCAAGAAACAAATCCTTATAAAAACAAATCCACTTCGGGGGTCGAAATATCCTTGCACTTTATATTTTTAATTTTACATTGCTTATTTACTGAAATCAGTAGACATAGCAAGTGATTCCCCTGTAAGAGCGCCAAGTCAATCCACGGCCTGGATTCAAAACACCTCTTCCGGGACACATACAGGGAAAGCCGACTGGCATGGACTTCACAGGAAACAATAACGGCGCAGCCGCCACGGCCCAGTTTTCCGAGCTCGACCGGATACGGGCCATCCGCGCCCTGGCCGATACCGGCGACCTGCGTGCCCTGGAGAAACTGCTGCCTTTTTCGGGATATGCGACACGCGTGTCCCTGACCGCCGCGCGCAACGCAGTTCTCAGCCTACTGTCTTGCCAGAGTATCGGCGAGTGCCCGCTGGAAATCCAGTCCCGTGAGAATCTGGATCGGCTGGCCGGGCTCCTGGACATGACCTGCCAGATGTGGAAAGGCAAAAACCTGATGAGCACCACCCTTCTGGCCAGGGCGCTCCAGAAACTGTTCGATGACGGCCATGCGGTGAAAATGGACCTCGGCTACACGCGTGAGGGCATGTTCCTGGCCGCTCCGGCATTGGACAGGAACGGGGCCGTTGTCGTGGAGGGCGGGACGCCGCTGAGCAACAGCCTTCTGCGCAAGATACACATGGCGGGAGTCACTTGGATCGAGGTCCGCAAGACCCAACTGTCCGAAAAAGAGAAAACGCAGTCCAATGCCGGGAACAACGGCGGTACGGCCCCGGACCGGGTTGCCACGGAGCTGAGCCGCCGTTTCGCTGGCTACGAGCACAATCCGGTGATGATGAAAATCAGGGACGCGGCGCTGCAAAGTCTGCAGATAAATGTTGTCGGCATTCAAAGAACTGTTGCCAAGTGTTGAATAGAGGCCCCCTCTGCCGGAAACGGACTTGAAGATTGAACCTGCACCTTCTGGTTTCACGAGTCAGACAGCTCCCAACCCTTCCGGTGATAGTGGCAGAAATAACTCGCAAGACCGCTGATCCGCGAGTCAACGCCAAGGAAATCGGACGGATAATATCCTCCGACCTGTCCATCACCTCGAAAGTCCTCCGCACGGTCAACTCGGCCCATTACGGGTTCAATCGAGAAATCACCGATATCAACAGCGCGATCGTAGCTCTCGGCTTCAACGCGGTCCGGGACATCGCTCTTTCCATCGCCGTGTTCGAAAGCCTGACCCGCAAGGGTGAATCCGGCATCTTCGACCGCTGTAAGTTCTGGGAGCATTCCCTGGGTGTGGCGGTGGCCAGCGGAGTGGTCGGCCGGATGGCGGGATACACGGGACACAGCGACCTGTTCCTCGCCGGGCTGCTGCACGATATCGGCAAGGTGCTGCTCGACATCTACACACCCGAAATGTTCATCCGGGTGATCGATCTGTGTATGACGGAGGATATCCTTATTGCCGAAGCCGAGAAACGGGTGTACGGGTTCACGCACGCCGAGGCTGGCATGTGGCTGGTGCACCAGTGGAACCTTCCGATCGGGCTCCAGGAGGCTATCGGCCTGCATCACAACCCCTCGACCCTGACCTCCAAGGTCGATTTCGAAATGACAGCCTTCGTGCATATGGCGGATATCTTCACCCGGGCGCTGGGCATAGGCTGTCCGGGCGATAACCGCATCCCGGAACCCGGGCGTGAGGTCCTCGAGCGATACACCGATTTCATCGATGCCAATATCACCGATTGCCTGACCGAAATCCGCCGTGAGCTGGTCAAGAGCATGTCCATCCTCAAGCTGGCCTGAGTCCCATCCTCCCGCTTCATCTCTTTCGGTCCGCAGACCCGGCTCCGGACACAATCCGGCCCAACAGCCGGCCGACCGCGCTCGACATCCTCCCGCGTCGTAAAAGCAGAAAGCCGCCGGAGAGATCTCTCTCCCGGCGGCTTTCTTTTCTTCCGCTCTATCCTGAATTACATGTCCTTGACCAGCGGCAGGCGGATGAAACTGGCCTGGGCCGGGCTGTGATAGACTCTCTGCACGGCCTTCTGGAAATCCGCGGGCCGGGCCTGGAAAATGTTGGGGACAAAACTCTGCGGGTTACGGTCGTAGAGCGGGAACCAGGTGGACTGCACCTGCACCATGATCCGGTGGCCGGGCAGGAACACGTGGTTGGCGTTGGGCAGGCTGAAAGTGTAGGCCAGCGGCTTGCCGGCGGCCAGGGCCTTGGGATTCTCGAAACTCTCGCGGTAGCGTCCACGGAAGATGTCGGCCGAGACCATCAACTGGAACCCGCCCATCTCGGGCTGGTTGAACACCTCATCCGGGTAGACATCGATCAGCTTGATCACCCAGTCCGAATCCGTGCCGCTGGTGGAGGCCACCAGGTTGACCTCCGGCGTGCCGCTGATCTTGACCGGCCCGGTCAGGACCTCCGAGACAAAAGCCAGCACATCCGGGCGGCTCGAGGCCTCGCGCTGGTCGTCGGTCAGCCAGTGTGACCAGCCGCGCTCCTCGTCGTAACCGGCCGCTGGGATCGGGCGGGCGCGGTAGGGCACGGGCTTGGCCGGGTCGGAGACATACTCCTCGTACTCCGCATCCCCAGCTTTGGGGGCGCTGAAATCCAGTTTCAGCCCGGCCTTGAGGTAGAGCGGCGCGGGCTGGATGCTCTTGTCCCTGTCACCGGCGGCGGGCCAGGATTCCAGGCTCAGCCAGCGGTTGGTTCCGGTCTCGAATGCGGCCACGGGCGGGACTTTCTGCGCCGGGGCGCGGTCGAGCAGGTGCTGGGCCAGGAACGGGCGCAGAATGTTCTGACGGAAATAGAGGGCGGTGTCGAAATTGAAACGCACCGCTCCCAGGCTGTTCCCGTCCCGGCTGGCCTGGCCGTGCGACCAGGGGCCGAGCACCATGTACACCATGTCGTTGGCCGTATCTTTCGGCTCCAGGGCCCGGTAGACCGCGGGCGCACCGTAGATGTCCTCCTGGTCCCAGAGCCCGTGGACCAGCATCACCGGCACCTTGAGCGGCTGGGCCGCCAGGATCCTGTCCATGGCCTGGTCGCGCCAGAAAGAGTCGTAGTCCGGGTGCTCCAGTATTTTGCGCCAGAACCCTGACTGCTCCAGGCCGCGGCTATGGCCCAGAGCGGCCGCAGAGCCGGCCAGCAGGCATTCCTCGTATTCATCGGAATGGACCGGCCACCAGCCGAAATCGGAGCCGCGGGTGCTCTCCTGGCTGTAGATATAGGGCAGGCTGACCAAGCGGAATGCGCCGTAATGGAACCAGTCGTCCCCGATCCAGCCGTCCACCATCGGGTTGATCGGCACGGCGGCCTTGAGCGCCGGGTGCGGGTTGACCAGGCCCATCAGGGACAGGAAACCGTTGTAGGAGGTGCCGATGATGCCGACCTTGCCGTTGGACTCCGGGATGTTCTTCACCAGCCAGTCGATCGTGTCCCAGGTGTCGGTGGCGTGGTCGACCGGGGTGGGGTTCAGCGGGCCGGCCACCTGGCGGGTCAGCACGTAGTCGCCCTCGGAGCCGTACTTGCCGCGTATGTCCTGGAACACCCGGATGTACCCGTCCTCCAGGATCAGTTCACTGGCGTTGTCGCCGGCCAGGAGCATGCCCATGTGCGGACTCCAGCGCCCGCTCAGGTACTTGTCGGCCTTGTAGGGCGTGCGGGTGAGCAGAATCGGCGCCCCCTTGGCCCCGCGCGGCACCACGATCACCGTGTGAAGCTTCACCCCGTCGCGCATGGGGATCATCTCCTCACGCTTGACATAGTCGAAACTGTCGGTCACGGGCTTGAAGCTGGCTGGAATCTCGCTGGGCAGCTGCGGATACCTGGGGGCCAGGCTGTCGCCCTGGGCGGCCGGGGCCGGGCTGAAACCCAGCGCCGCAAAAAACAGCAGCAGCGGGAAAACCATCCCCGCAACGGCGCCCCGGCAAGTGCGGGGCTTGGGATGGGGTTGAGACTCACGGACGGTCCGAACGTTGATCCATGCCATTGCCGCACCTCCTGAGCTGGTAAAAGCGTTGACTGCCGCAGGGCCGCTCGTGCCTGCCCGCTCTGCCCCGAACGGCTTGATTATCTGATGGCCGGAAGGCACAAACAAGATTCCAGCCCGGACCGGACCAATTCGGTAATAGTTAAAAACTGCAAGTTGAAATGTCCAGCAAATAATCCAGTCTGCACTCCTGGCTTCACTCGCCAGATCGACGGCAGACGGTCGAAAAAACTTGACAGTCGGGTTTCCGCGGTTATTATATTATTAACCCTATCATATAGGTCATATAATAGCGATGAAACTGACCACACGCAGCGAATACGCCCTGCTGGCGCTGTTGCACCTGGCCCGCGCAAACTCGGACAGCTATATCCGGGTCGAGTCGATCGCCGAGGCGCAGAAAATCCCGGTCAAGTACCTGGAGCAACTGCTCCTGACCCTCAAGCGCGCCCGCTACGTTGCGAGCCAGAAAGGCCAGGGCGGCGGCTACCGTCTGGCCCTGCCGGCCCGGGACATCTCGCTGGCCGAGATCATCCGCCTGTTCGACGGTGCGCTGGCGCCCACGGAATCGGTGAGCAAGTATTTCTACGAGCCCACCCCCATCGAGAGTGAGCAAAGCCTGGTGCAGGTTTTCCGCCAGATACGCGACTATGTCTCGGAAACGCTCGAAAAAACCAGCCTGGAGGATGTAAAATAATTTTTTCCAGGTTATACGACTTATTCCATAGGACAAATAACATAATGGTCGAGAGCTTGACAATCCTGGGGGGGGTCGGCCGAGACGGTCAGCCAGAGCCGGTGGAGCGGGTCGAGATGCGCATGGGGGACATGGTGAGCATCGTCGGGCCGACCGGATCGGGCAAATCGACCCTGATCGACGACATCGAGCTGCTGGCGGAGGCCAACACGCCAAGCGGACGGCGTATCCTGATCGATGGCTGCACACCACCGGCCCGGTTCCGCCACGACCCGGCCCACAACCCGGTCGCCCTTATCACCCAGCACACCTCGTTCCTGTCCGACCTGCCGGTGGAGGAGTTCCTCTCCATCCACGCCCGTATCCGCAGCAGCGAGCAGGGACAGGTCAGCCGGCTGGTGGAGCAGGTGCTCGTCTTCGCCAACCAGCTCACCGGCGAGCCGGTCCGTCCGGGGTGCCGCATGACCGAGATGTCGGGCGGCCAGACCCGGGCGCTGCTGATCGCGGACGCCACGGTGATCTGCAACACCCCGATCATCCTGCTGGATGAGGTCGAGAACGCCGGCATCCACCGCAGCCGGGCCTTGGAGCTGTTGCGCGGGTACCGCAAAATTTTCATCTTCGTCACCCACGACCCGCGGATCACCCTGCTGTCCGACTACCGGATCGTGATGCAGGGCGGCTCGATGCGCAAGGTGCTGCATACCGATGAGGCGGAGCGCCGCTGCGCCGCCGGGGTGAGCCGTCTGGACGAGATGCTGGGCGGCCTGCGTGAGCGCCTGCGCAACGGCGAGCGTCTGAGCGCCGGGATGCTGGAGGGACTCGCATGCGACTTCTGATCTGCGCCGGGCCGGCCACTACCGGAAAGACCTCGGTCCTGCGGCACATGGTCCGCCGTCTGCTCGCCGGGGGAACTCGGGTGGTGTTTCTGAAGGTCGACGTGCAGTACGCCGAGGAGGACGAGCAGTTCGCGCGCGAATTCGGAATCCCGGTGCGCAAGGTATACTCCGGCGAGCTCTGCCCGGACCACTGCAACGTGATGGTGCTGGGGGACGCGGTCGCATGGGCGCGCCGGGAGCAGGCCGATTTCCTGATCGTGGAGACCGCGGGGCTGTGCCTGCGCTGTTCGCCGTACGTGGACACGGGCCTGGGGATGATCGTGCTGGAGGCCACCAGCGGGATGAACCTGCCGCTCAAGGTCGGCCCGATGCTCTCGCTGGCCGATGTGGCCGTGGTGACCAAGATCGACCGGGTGAGCCAGGCCGAGCGCGAGGTGTTCCGGGCGCGCATCCAGGATGTGGCCCCGTCGGTGCGCATCCGCGAGGTGAACGCCCTGCACGGGATCGGGATCGATCCGCTGCTGGAAATGCTGGGAGAGGCTCCGGAGGCAGGTGAGCGCATGCTGCTGCGCGGCAACCCGCCGGTGGGCACCTGCACGATCTGTGTCGGGAAAAAAGAGGTCGGCTGGCAATCGCATTTCGGGGTGGTCCGGCCGCTGGAAAACCAGACTTTCTACCGTGGGGAATGAGCGCGCGGGGGTATCCGCCGCCCTTTCGCCGCAGTCAGAAATATAACGATGGGGGAGGAGAGTCCGTGTCGATCACAGAGAAAGAGTTGCCCGGACTGGACTGCGGGGTCTGCGGGTTCCGTACCTGCGCCGAGCTGGCCGGACGTCTGGAGGGCCGGCCGCAGTTGTTGAAACGCTGCATTCACCTTTCGCAGGACACCCTGCATCCGCAGACTCATTCGGCCGCCGAGCCGCTCCCCTGCGCGCCGGCCATGCCCTGCGTCTGCTCCGGGCAGTCCACGGAAACAGCTCAACCCTGGCGGGACAGCCTGGGCCGGGAGTTCGATTTTTACCTGGAGCATTTCCCCGAGGATCCGGGGCCGCGGGAGATAATCCTGCCGCACAATCCGATGCTGACACGCGAGCTGGAGATACGGGAGGGTGATTTGCTGATCGGCCGGCCGCTGGGGATGTCCTGCGGCTGCCCGGTCACGCACTGCGGGGTGGCGCTGAACGTGGACACGCGCACCGGCGTGATCCTCTGGTGCGTCACCGGTCCCCTGCAGCCGCGCCAGCAGGGGTGCAAGGACCTCGGCTACTACAGCGCCGAGGGCTACGAGGGCCTGATCAGTCAGGCGCGCTGCGAGGTGAGGATCGGCATGCGCTATTTCTTTCAGCCGCGCCGCTGCATGCTGCAGTGGCGGCACAGCGGACTGGTGAACTACCTCAACCGCACGCCGGATGGCCTTCAGGTCCGGCTGGAGGGCCTCTGGATCGGCTGAAACTTTCGGGAACTATATCTCACTGGGCTACGGACGTGGCCTCGGGCCGTTTCAGCTTCCAGCGTTCCAAGCGTTCGTAAGCGGCCTCCACAGTGCCCAGGATCGCCTGCAGGTCCAACGGCTTGAGGAAATAATCGTCGAACCCGGCCTCGCGGCAGTCGAACAGCTCGAACACGTTGGCGTAGCCGGTCATGGCGAAGATGGCGGCAATCGGGTTGTCTCGCCGTATGATCCGGCACAGCTCAATACCGTCCATGCCGGGAAGGCGCAGGTCGAAAAACATGCAATCGACTTTGACTGATTTCAGAAGTTCGACCGCCTGCATGCCGCTGTCGGCCGTGTAGACCTCGTAGCCGAACTGCTCGAAGGCCATACGCAGCATTTCGAGAATGGAAACCTCGTCATCCACGAACAGTATTCGTTTTTTCATGGATTGCTCCCTCCGGTCTTAACCTTTCCATCCCTGCGGAAGATAAGGCTTTGCCGTCCCTGGCGCTGTCCAGGCGATTCTGATCGTCGATGCGCAGAGTGCGCAGGTTCTGCAGCCCCGTGCTGATATCGCGCAGGCGCTGGATCTGTTTCCTGATTTCCTGGAGACAGTGGAAACTGCTGTCCCGCAGTCCCCCGTCGAACATCAGCATCTCGAGATAGCCGGATATCACCTGCAGCGGCTGTGATATCTCGTGACAGACCGCGAGCGAGGTCTCCAGGGCGGCTTTCAGGGTCCGGTTCTCGATACGCTGGGCCTCGACCCGACGGGCCGCAGTCATGTCGTTGATCGCCACCATGACCGTGTCGCTCTCGGGGAAATACCGCGTGGACAGCCTGAGTATACGCGGGCCGCGGTCGGCGAAATGGAACTCGGTCTCCACATCCGAGTACTCGGTGCGCGAAATGAATGAATCGTCGATCACGCTGCGGAGCATGCAGCTCCGGCAGACTCCGCTCTCCGCGCAACCACCGGTTCCCTTGTCCAGATACTTGCAGCGCAGGACATGGGCGCTGGACCGGCCGACCAGCTTGTCCTTGGGTATCCGGGTCAGGATCGAGGCGGAACGGTTGGCCAGAACGATATTCTTCTCCCTGTCCACCAGAAAAATGGAGGAGGGGAGGTTATCGATCACCGCCTCGATGCCGGCCTGGAGGGTCATTTCAAAATCAGTTTTCATAGAAGATGTCTTTCTTTTTCACGGTTGGCATTTGTTTTCCCGCGCCGTTCCTCGACACGGTCAGTTCGGGATATGTATTTTCGGTTTGTCCGGCTCAGTATCGGGCCGACAAGGCCCTGGCACTCTCCGTCCATCCGCGCGGTCATGTCCTTGCGTGCGGCCCGGCCCATTGTGACCATCATCTCCTCCACCGGCCGCGGCAGGCTGTCGAGCAGGCGGTTGGCCCCCTCGGCGATTTGACGGTAGTTGCCCTCGAAAACGCTCTCGTCCGCGCGCGAATCGAGCTTGCCCTGCTGCGCCGCCTCGGTGAGAGCGGCGATCTCGCGGGTGTTCTGCACGTCTTTCGAGATGTCCAGCACATATTACAGCGTGCCAAGCACTTTGCCCTTCCCGTAGTACAACGGCGCCGCGGTGTAGCGGATGGAAATCTCTACAGCGGGCAGACTGGCTACGGTGTCGGCGGTGAGCGCCCTTCTTTCGCGCATGGCCTGCGCGTAGCCGCAATTGGATGTGCGGCAGTGGCCGGTCTCTTGAAAAGTTCGTTGCATTTCCTGCACCGGGCGCTCGCCTCCGTCAGCCCCAGCGCCCCGGCCCCGGCCCGGTTCAGGTAGATGACGTTGAAATCCAGCTCCATGGCCATTATCGGCGCAAGGACATTACACTAGGATATCGAGCTCAAGACAACGGGCTCCGGATGCTTTCGTCCCGGTTATCTTCGCCAGGATATCCTTAAACTTGCTTCCATCCCCTTGTCGAATTTCCCGCCGTGGCAGGAACTCTCGCGCTGAATAACCGGTCCGAACACATCTCGCACGGGTGGGTGAGAGATTTTCGACATTGTGACCTCAGCACAATCAAAAAATGTGCCTGAGGCTCACAATCTTCTATCCTGCTTTAATTATTACAGTTACAAACACAACCGAGTCGCCGTCTGAAACGGATGACTGAAATGAGACAAAAAAGATGAATCCGTGTCTGGTTTCGGACGCCGCCCCGGCTGTCCGGTTGATCCCCCGGCAAGGGAGCGAGGGCCATGGGGCGGCAAGACTGAAAAAAATGAAACCCGGCACTCTTTTGCGGGGTCGCATAATATGAGCGATGCAACAAGGCCGGTCAGTGGATCGACAGGGGCAATGCCGCGACCGGTTTCCAGACGGCAGGCTCAATTTTCAAACATTTATTCTTGACGATGGTATAAACAGTAGAGGTCAACACGCACGGCGGGCCGCCGTGAAAACCGCACCGTACGGCAGGCACCCGAACGAAAGGATTTGCGGCCAAGCACGCTCAGATCTTCATCCGTCGCCGCTTTGCACAAGCCCCCCGGCAACCGGGCGCGGATGGATGTCAGAAACCCGGAGCGACTCTTCGGGGATTTATCAATCCTCAATTTCCCAATCCGCAAAGGGAGGGAGAATGTTCAGGTCCATCCTCGCTGCATCCCTGCTCATGTTCAGTCCGTTGCTTGCCGGCCAGGCGACATTCGGCCAGAGCGCCGACGAGACGAGGCCGGAATCCGGCGATAAGGTCCAGATACAGGCCGCGGTCTCCGGCTGGATCGAAACAGTGAAAGAGCCTCTCGCTCTGAGCGCCCAGCAGCAGCAGCAACTGGCCGGCCTCTACCTGAACGAGGTGGAACAGGCTTTCACCGGCCCCACAAGCGTGTCCCCAAACGACAAGGAAGCGATCAACCAGGCGCTGGTGGACGCCTGGCAAAGACTGAGAAATATCCACAGCGCGGCCAGCGCGGTTGTCGGGCCGCAGAAAGCCGAGCGCTATTTCGAGCTGGAAAGAGCGCGGATGGTGAGCAGTTGCGTGAAGCACCTGGCCGCGCTTTCTCTGACCCCGGTGCAGGAGGCCCGGATCCGGGAGATCATCGGCGCCGAGGCGGACATGATGCTCAAGTACACGCAGGAGGACCTGCGTCACCGTAAGGCCCGCACCGACATGGCCAACAAGCTCCGTCGCAGGATCGAGCAGAGCGAGCGCGACATCGAATCCCTGCTGACCGCGGAACAGAAAAGCGGCTTCGCCAAACTGTTCGAGGTCAGCCCGTTGCGGTACCTGGGTTGAGTCGCAAGCCCGGGTGCTTTTATCATAGATGCAGCACGTGTGAGGGGCCGCCTGTGCGACTGCAGGCAGCCCCTCATTCGTTTCTTTTCTTTTAAATTGTCGGAGTGCTGCGGCTGACAATCAGACCAGCAGGTTGAACAGCACCCCGGCCACGAAGGCCCCGGCCAGGGCGTAGCCCACGAACAGAAGAAGGAAACGCAAGCCGAAAGCCTCCCGGAACGCGTACATCGAGGACAGTTTCGTGGCCGGGCCCGAGATGAAAAAGGCCAGCACCGCGCCCTGGCTCAGGCCCAGGCCGGCCAGGGCCTGCATCACCGGGATCGAGGCGCCGCCGCACTGGTAAAACGGGATGCCCGCGGCGATGGCCGCCAGCACGGCCAGACTGCCCGTGCCGCCCAGCAGCGCCCGCAGTGACTCCGGCGGCAACAGCGCCTTGAGCGCCGCGCTGATCAGCAGGCTCAGGCTGAACACCCGGGCAATGAAAAGGCTCTGACGCCAGAGAGCGGTGCGCAAGTCGCGCGCGCCGTAGCTCTCCGCCTTGGCCTGGGATGCGGCCAGGAACTCCGCCCGCGCGGCTGTCGGGAACCGCAGCTCCAGGGCTTTCCAGGCCAGGCCCCCGGCCACGGCCAGGATGAACGCGGACAGCACGCGCGCCAGGGTCATCTTCCAGCCGAAAGCGGCCCAGGTAAGAAGTATCAGGTTGGGATCGATCAACGGGCAGGCGACCAGGAAAGCCAGCGCCACCGGGGCTGGCATGCCCGAGGCGACAAACACCGCGGCCAGCGGAGCAGCCAGGTAGAACGGCAGCGGAGCCAGCATTCCGGCCAAGGCGGCCAGGACTATGACCAGGGGCTTGTTCGAGCGGAAAAGCGCGGCCCGGCCCAGGCCCAGGAAACTGCGCCGCAGAATGGCCGCCAGCACTATCCCGGCCAGGAGGTAGGGGAACAACTCGCCCAGCAGCTCGAAGAAATTGACTATGATCCGCCAGGTCCAGGTGCGCAGGAATATCCTCTGGAACGTGTACCAGGAGTCCAAGCCCACCTCATGGCCGCGCGGCCGTCCAACCGGTCCTCAGTTTCCACCCAGGCTCTTGAGCAGGCTCAGCAGATCGAACACATCCACCCGGCTGTCCCCGTTGCAGTCGTAATCCGCGCCCTGGCTGCCGGAACTGAGCGCCTTGAGCAGGGCCAGCAGGTCGAACACATCCAGCTTGTTGTCGCCGTTGCAGTCCCCGGGCTTGTGCACCGGAGTGGTGGAGGCCATGAATCTGGCTCCGGCCAGACGGTTGCCGGCGTATTTCTTGTCCGGCTCGTTCTCGCAGACATTCAGGCTGAAAGTGCTCTCGCCGCCGCGCTGGACAGTCTTGACCAGGATGCGGTTGAGCCCTTTCTGCACCGTGACATTGACCACCGAGTTGGGCAGATGGTGCTCGCGCGCGGCGCCGCTGTAGTGATAAACGAGTTGGCCGTTCAGCCAGAGCGCCATCTCCTGGGCCGAGCCGACCCAGAGCTGCGCCGCGGCGGCCTCCGGGCAATCCAGCCAGGCGAAACTGTATTCCACCCCGTCGACCGAATCCCGGCAGACCGCGGCCGGGTCGATGATGTCATCGTAGAAGTACAGCGGCCGGCTCCAGCCGTCCTTGCCTGCCACCGGCGCGGCCGCGGCCTCGCCGCCCAGACGGTCGCTGTCCAGGTCCGTGCCGGCAAAACCGCCCCGCACCAGCCAGGTCCGGTTGCTCTGGCCATAGTAGGAATAGCTGGAATTCATCTGTGATGCGACCATGGTCTTCTCGGCCTTGATAAACCGGTCGGCGCAGTGCTCGATGGCGCCGCCCGCGATCTCGATCTTGTCCAGGTCGTTCTGGCCCAGGCCGGCCAGGGCCGCCAGGCTGATATGCTCCACGTCATCAGGGTTCACCCCCATCAGGTGCGAGCACACGGCATCCACGGCCACCACATCCGTTCCGGCGATTATCAGGTTGCGCCGCTTGGAGATACCGGAGAAGTACTTGGACTGCTCCTTGCACGTGATCGCGTCCACCAGGGTCAGGTTGGCCGGCAGGGCGCGGTGCAGCTCGACTATGTTCTTCTGGATGTGGTCGGCGGCGTGGTTCAGTCCGATGCCGTTGCCGCCGTAGCCCCCGTCCTTGGACCAGCCGTAGACCATGCCGGGCAGGATTCCGACCCAGTTCTTGAGGCCCACGGTCACGCCGGTTGTGTGCACTTTCATCACCGGCACGTCGATGATGTAATCCGCCTCGACCAGGGTGCGAGGAAGGTAAAACACAGTCTGGTCCGGAGACAGGCGCGGCTCCGGGACTTTCACCGCCACGGTGTCGTCATAGTTCAGGTCCACCCAGTCGAAATCCAGGCCCGGGTAGGCCGGGTCGGCCTTGAGGGATTCGACCATACCCTTGTAGCCGGTCATCGTGTAGCCGTCCAGCGTGGCCCAGGCTGCCACGCCCGGGGTGCCGGGACGGGTCCAGCCGCCCGCGGCCTCGGCCACCCGGATGCTGTAGCCCGGGTTGTGCGCATAGAGCGCCAGCGCCAGGGCGCGGATCACGCGCCAGTCGGTGTCCACTCCGGTGCCGTTCACCCGCTTTCCCACCTCGCCCGGCTCGACTATGTTAGGCTTGAGCACGATGCTGTGCACTGAGGCCGGGACCAGCAGGTCCAGGCCACCGGCCAGGTCCAGGGCTTCCTGGACCATCGCGGCGATCTGCTCGTAGGTCAGGCTGTCGCTCAGTGCGGCCGGCTCGTGCAATCCTGAATAGTCGCTGGGCACCAGGCTCACCGTGCTGACATGATTGGCGTCATATTGCCAGTCGGACATCTCGCACCAGCGGGTGTGGGCCACCGGGGTCTGGGAGCGCACCGCGAAATCCAGGCCGACCAGCCCGGTGAGCAGCGCGATCAGGACGAGAGAAGAACGTCTCTTTTTCATCTTAAGTCCCCTGTCTTCGTCCGGGCGGCAAGCCCCGTCCGAGCGGCGGTTGATCCAGAGGTGGAGCACAGCGGCGGGAATGTTAGAGCGTTATGTCTACTTATTGGATTAGTCCAATGTTACATCTATTGTTCCCCCAGGCCAGAAAAATATCACACCCTCAGGACAGCAACATATATATTTAGATTGATGTTCCTTTTCGTTGTTCCAGCCGATGCGCGACTGACCGCCCTCGGCGGAAGTTCTGAAATCGCTGGCGCGGATTTAATTCTCCCCAATCAAGGAGCGCTCCCATGCGCAGTCGACCCGTTCGAGGGCTGTTCCTGGTGCTGCTGTTGCTCTGGCTGGCTGTTCCCGTATCCCGGCTCGCGGCGGACACCTCGCCTGCGGCCTACCGCGTGCGCGAGGAGTTGGACGTGAAAGTCGAGATGCGCGACGGGGTGCGGCTCTCGGCCAACATCTACCGTCCGGACACCGCGGGCGCGTTCCCGGCGCTCCTGCTGCGCACGCCCTACGGCAACGGCGGCGCGGGTAACGGCGAGGGGCATTTCTTCGCCTCGCGCGGCTATGCGGTGGTGCTGATGGATGTGCGCGGACGGGGTGAGTCGGAGGGCCTGTTCGACGCGGTCCGGAACGAGCGGGACGACGGCGTGGACAGCCAGAAATGGCTGGCCGCGCAGAGCTGGTGCAACGGCCGGTTCGGCACGTTCGGCGGCTCCTACGTGGGGTTCACCCAGTGGATGCCCGCCCCCCAGGCCGACCAGGATCGTCTGGTGGCGATGTTCCCGGTGGTCACGGCCTCGGACATGCACGATGAGGTCTATTACGGCGGCGCGTTCCGCATGAGCCTCTGGAGCGCCTGGAGCTTCGAGATGACCCTGCCCTACGGCCTCAACGCCAAGCGCACGGATGAGCAGTTGATGAAAATCTACGAGTCCCTGCCGCTGGCCGACCAGGACCGGCTGGCCGGCTGGAAAGTGCCGTTCCTGCGCGACTGGCTGAGCCACCCCGAGCACGACCGTTACTGGGAGCCGACCACTGTCGGGGACGGGCATTCGAAGATACGGGCCGCGGCGTTCAACGTGGGCGGCTGGTTCGATATCCTTTTGCACGGCACGCTCAACAATTTCAGCGCCATGACCGCCTCGGGCATCGACCCGGCCGTGCGCGCCGGGCAGCGCCTGCTGATCGGGCCCTGGGTGCACAGTTTCACCCGCGACGGCCGCACCGGCGAGCTGGATTTCGGCAAGGGCGCGGTCCTGGATGTGCGGCAGATCGAGCTGCAGTGGTTCGACAACCGGATCAAGGGCCTCGACACCGGTCTCGACACCCTCGGCCCGGTGCGTCTGTTCGTGATGGGACGGAATGAGTGGCGCAACGAGAAGGAGTGGCCCCTGGCCCGCACCCAGTACCGCGATTTCTACCTGGACGGCGGCGGAAAGGCCAACACGCGTAACGGCGACGGTGTCCTGAGCGAAAAAGTCCCGGCCCGCGACAACCCCGACCGCTTTGTCTACGACCCGCGCGACCCGGTCCTGAGCGCGATGGAGGGACCCTATGACGAGGCGGCCAAGGAGCTGCGCGGCGATATCCTGGTCTACACCACGGCCGCGCTGGACGCCGACCTGGAGGTGACCGGACCGGTGCGCGCCGTGCTCTGGGCCGAAAGCTCGGCCCCCAGCACCGATTTCACGGTAAAGCTGCTGGACGTGCACCCGGACGGCCGGGCGATGAGCCTGTGCGACGGGATCGTGCGGGCCACGTACCGCGAGCCGGGCAAGGCGCCCACGCCCATTCAGCCGGGCAAAATCTACGAGTACAGTATCGACCTCTGGGCCACCAGCAACGTGTTCCTCAAGGGCCACCGCATCCGGGTGGAGGTCTCGAGCAGCAACTTCCCGCGTTTCGACCGCAACCTGAACACGGGTGAGGATTTCGCCACCGGCACGCGGATCGAGAAAGCCAGCCAGGGCGTACACCACGGCAAGCTCTATCCCTCGCGGATCGTGCTGCCGGTGATCCCGTAAGGTCTCAGCTTACGAGAGTATTCCTGCCGTAAAACAAAAGGGGCGCGCTGTGCAGCGTGCCCCTTTTTATTTGAATCTACACACCCCGTCGGCTACGCCGCCCCCCCTCTTTTTAGAGGGATTGAAAGCCTCTCCTCCTGGGCAATTTATCGCGGGCCGGACAGCGGGGCGGGATAACTGCCCTCTCGAGAGGGGTGCCCGTGTCAGCGGGCAGTGTGTGTTACAGTCGAGTCAGGCAAACAAAAAAAGTCTTTCTCTCCACCTCACTTCCCACTCTCGAAATGGTAGCGCTCACCCCAGCTCAACACCGGGCAGGGGCAGGCGATGTCCCCGATCTTCCCGTAGGTCTTGGAAAAGCTCTCCCTGTGGTCCACCGTGTGGCCCAGCTCGTTCTCATGCCCGGTGATAACCAGGCGGGGGTTGACCCCGCGGACCAGGCGCGGCAGATCGGGGGTCCAGCAGTTGGGCAGCAGGATATCGACTTGGTGGTGCGTGCCCAGGCTGTCGATCCAGGCCGCGAAATCCTCACGGTTATCCTGGTCGCCGGTGTGCATGACCGATACACCGCCCGAGCGGACCAGGTGGACATTGTTCGGGATGTCCTCCTGGTGGCCGGGGAAAACACGGTAAGCCACGCCGCCCAGGCTCAGGTCCGCGCCAGCGGAGGGATAGGTCAGTCCGGGCCCGAGCGGACGGTCGCTCCAGAGACCCTCCGGGGCGGCCACCGGTTTTCCCAGCCGCCGCAGGCGCTCCACGAAACCATAGTTCGCATGGTCGCGGTGCGGGTGCGAGAGGAACATCACATCCAGGGCCCGGGCCAGGCGCTCCTGCTGGCTGTCGCTCATGAGCACCGAGTCCACGCCCGGGTTTATGTCGAAGCCGAATGTCGCCTCGCTGGTCTTCACTACAAAAGAGTGGTTGTACAGCTTCCAGAGCGTGGCCCCGGAGGTGACTTTCTCGTCTTCGATCCGGGTCAGGGCGCTCTCGATCGCCTGCCGGTAGTACTCCCCTATCGCGCCGATCCGCGGGGCCTCGGACAGGTGCAGCGGGTCATCCAGCAGCCAGAGCGTCTGACGGCGCAGCTCGGGTTCGCCGCTGCCGGGCGGATTGGCGGCCAGCGTGGTTTCCACCTCTGCCAGGGCCGCGCGCACCCAGGTGTCCCGTTTCGCGGTCACAGTGGGGCTGTTCTGCGTACTCCCCGCTCCGCAGCCCGCAGTCAGAAAGGCCAGGCCGGCAAGAAAGCCCGCCAGCAAGACAGATGCCAAACCCCATTTCTTCATACCCGAACTCCTCTGTTTGCGTGGAATCGGCGCGTGTGACCGGATTCAATCCGTCTCTTATATAGCCCGCTCACGCCCGCCTGACAAGATTGTTCGCTCGGCCCGCGCCGACTCTTTCCCGCGTAAATCCGTCTTGCTCAATAAAAGAAAACTGTTATTTTGTTTTTAATCTGAATCAATTGCCGGACCCACCCGGCACCAACCCCTCAAACTGAATTCCCCCAAAGGAATGTCAATAAAAAGGAGTAGAGAATGGCTCGCTGGATGAGACAGGTTTCGATGGCTTTCCTTCTCTGTCTGGGCGCGGCGCTCATTCTGCCGCTGCCTGTCGCGGCTGTCACACCGGAGCTGTCCTCGGTGCGGTTCAACGAGGATGTCAACGGTGACGGCCGGGTGAGCATCATGGACGTGCTGTGCCAACTGGCCCGCCTGCGCTCCGGCTCCGCCGCCTGGACCGGCGATTTCAACGGCGACGGGGTGCGCTCCCTGGCGGACGCCATATTCCTGGGCCGCCGGATAAATGGCGGCACGGTCAGCCAGGCCGAACCAACGGCCACCTCCTGGCGCGTGGTCGGGCCGGGCGGCGGCGGCGGCCAGTTCCTGCCCACGGTCAACCCGGCCGACCCGGACAATGTGTTCGAGCGCTGCGACATGACCGGGGCCTACGTGACCTACGACAACGCCAAGACCTGGCGCATGTTCAACCTGCGCACCATCGTCCTGGACTTCGAGTTCGACCCCTCCGACCCGAACACGGTTTACGCCGCCTCCGGCATGCTCCTGCGCAGCCGGGACAAGGGCCTGCGCTGGGAGATTGTCTACCCCGACCCGGCCGATATAATCAAGGAGCACATGGAGGGCGACCACGCCGACTACTGGGTCGAGACCGCCCAGGGCCAGCCCGAGGGCGAGCAATCCACCGAGGTGGAGCTGGTGCGCGTGGACCCCACCAATAGCAACCACCTCTGGATAGTACACTCCGCACCCTGGGGCGCCTCGTACTACGTTCTGGTCTCCAACGACTACGGCGCGAGCTGGCGACGCGTGGTATCGGACCTCGGTTCGCCGGTGATCGCCCTGTTCCCCGGCTCCTGGTGGGGCAAGCCGGATGAGGTGCTGGTTGTGACCCAGAGCCAGGCGCTCCTTGTCTCGGAGACCAGCGGGCAGTCAACTCCAGTCAGCCTGCCGCTCTCCTCGCTGGATGCGGCCGATGGCGGGCACGACAGCCAGGGAACCCTTCTGTACGTCCTGGGAAGCAACAAAGTCTACCGCAGCGCGGACCGCGGGGCCACCTGGACCAGCGTGACCACCAGCACCCTGTCCGGCGGCACTTACAACACCCTGGCGGTCTGTGAGGGCAAGCCGGATGTGGTCTATCTTTCCTGCCCGGATTTCCCGGGCGGCACTTTCGGGATATTCCGCACCAGCGACCGCGGGGCCAAGTGGGAATGGGTCTATCATTCCGGCTGGAGCGGACTGGTCCTCAACAACCTGATCGACCAGGGCTGGCTGGATGCGGTCTACGGGCCGGGCTGGCGCGGCAGCGCGCTGTCGATCGGGGTCTGCGCCTCCAACAGCGATATCGCCTACGTGACCGACTACGGCGGCACGATCCGCACCCTGGACGGCGGCAAGACCTGGAACCAGGTGTACTCGAACACCAACGCGGACGGCACCTTCTCCAGCCGCGGCCTGGATGTGACCGGCAGCTACACGCTGAAGTTCGACCCGTTCGACAGCCTGCACATATTCGCCCCCACCACCGATATTGGGGCGTTCCAGAGCTTCGACGGCGGCCAGTCCTGGCAGAGCGGGATCAAGGGCGTGCCGGGCAACTGGGCCAACACCTGCTACTGGATGGAGTTCGACCCCGAGGTCAAGGGGCGCGCCTGGTCCGCCTGGTCCTACAAGCACGACCTGCCGCGAGACAAGATGTTCCGCAACGGGTTCAACGACCCGGCCGGCGGGATGATGACCACGACCGACGGCGGCCGCACCTGGACAAACGCCAGCTCCGGCCTGCCCTCCACATTCGTCCCCACTCATTTCGTGGTCGATCTGCGCACTCCGGCCGGCAACCGCACTCTTTACGCCAGCGGGTTCCGCAGCGGCGTGTACAAGTCGGTCAACAACGGCCTGACCTGGCAGGCCCTTCCCCAGGTGCCGGGAACCAACCGCAACTACTGGCACCTGTGCCTGTTGCCCGGCGGACGGTTGTTCGCCCTGGTGGTGCAGGACCGTCAGGGCAGTGTCATCACGGATGGCGGGCTGTTCCGCAGCGAGGACTCCGGGGCCACCTGGACCCAGGTGAGCCTGCCCGAGAAGGTCAATTTCCCCAACGACCTGATCTACGACCCGCTCAACCCCGACCGTCTGTACCTCTGCGCCTGGCCGCAGATGGACGTGGGCGAGATGGTCCACGGCAACTGGCAGGTGAACAACGTGGGCGGCGGCGTGCTGGCCAGCGACGACGGCGGTCTGACCTGGCGGCGTATTTTCCGCGAGGACGCCCATGTCTACGGCGCGGCGGTCGACCCGCGCGACAGCAACGTGATCGTGATCAACACGTTCGACAACGCCGCGTTCCGCAGCGAGGACCGCGGGGCCACCTGGACCCATATCCAGGGCTACAATTTCAAGTGGGGCTACCGTCCCATTTTCGACCCGGTTCACCCTGGCATGCTCTACCTGACCACGTTCGGCGGCGGGAACCATTACGGCCCGGCCAAGGGCGACCCGGCCGCGTTCGAGGACATCTCGAATTTCCAGATGCGCTGGTACTGGGGTGATCAGTTCTGA
>JAJFUG010000077.1 GCA_021372515.1 bacterium | reverse complement strand
CTCGACAGTCACGCCGGTAAACTCCGCGCAGCGCGCGGCCATCTCAAGCGGGTCGAAGGGCGGGTAGACATGCACGAGCACGGCCCGCGCCGCCCCGGAGTCGCGCACCAGGCGCGCCACACCCGAGGGGCTCAGGTGGCCTTCCAGACAGTGGCTGTCATCCGTGGAGCACTCGCAGAGCAAAAGGTCGCAGCCGCAGGCCAACTTGGTAATCTCCGGGCAGTATTGGGTGTCGCCGCTGTAGACCAGGGCCCGGCCGTCGCTTTCCACCCGCCAGGCCAGGGACGCGCCTTTGCCGTGGCAGGCCGTTCCCGCGCGGACAGCCCAGGTTTCGGTGGCGACCATGTCACCGGGAGACAGTTCCCGCAGTTTCAGCTCGAAATTTTTGGGTGCTGCCGCGGGCCAGGCGGCGCAGACTTTCTCGAAGAAAGCCCCCAGGCCGGCCGGGCCGTAGACATCCAGGCGCGCACCCGGAGGTACGCCTGGAGCGTGGTTGAGGGCAAAGGTCAGGGCGGGCAGGTCTAAGGTGTGGTCCGGGTGCAGGTGGCTGATAAAGACCCGTTCGAGGCGCAGCCAGTCGATCCCGGCGCGCGCGCCCCGCTGGAGCGTGCCGGAGCCGCAGTCAAAGAGCAGGATTCCGTCTGCGTCCAGGCTCACCACGTGGCCGCTCATGCCGTACTCCGCTTTGGGGGCCATAGTGCCCGCGCCCAGGACTGTCAGCCGCAAAAGACGCTCCTTGTTTTATTTTAGCGAAAAGCCAGCCGGTGGTGGTCTCGTGTAGGGGCAATTCATGAATTGCCCCTACATTTTTCCTGTCCCGGACGCGGCCCCCAAAGGTAACTGCGGCGGCCGGGCGGCCGCTTTGAGGGTTATGCTGTTTCCTTTGTGCGCTCCTTTGAAAAATAAGCCCGCCGCCCTTATATTGCGAGTATGATCGTTGCGCGGCGCGCGCGGACCTATAACCCGGCTCAAGGGGGGAAACGCGATGGGTTCTCTGGAAAAAGGCGCCTGGCAGGCGGTGAATGTCTGCACCAAAGTCGCCCGCGGGGAAAATGTGGTGGTGATCACGGACCAGGACCGGTTCAAGATCGGTGTGGCCCTGACCAGCGAGGCCAAGAAAGCCGGGGCTGGGGTGACAGTGTTCCGGATGGAGGATTTCGGCGAGCGGCCGACAGAAGGCGGCAAGTCGCTGGCTTTCCCGGAGACAGTCGGCGCGGCCCTGGACAAGGCCCAGGTGAGTTTTTTCGCCGCCGGGGGCCGTCCCGGCGAGCTGCAGAGTTTCCGCAAGCCGATGCTGGAGCGGATCGAGAAGAACAAGACCCTCCGCCATGCCCACATGATCGGAATCACCGAGCAGATCATGGCCCAGGGGATGAGCCTGGATTACGAGAAAATCTCGGCCCTCTCACACAAGGTCTACGACGCCGTGCACGCGGCGAAGAGGATCCGGGTGACAACACCCGCGGGCACGGACATCACCGGCGTGTTTTCGCCAAATTTCCGCTGGGTGATCTCGGATGGGCTGATCGGGCCGGGCGAATGGATGAACCTTCCGGATGGCGAGGTGTTCACCTGCGCCGAGAGCGTGGCCGAGGGTTCGGTGCTGGTGGTGGACGGCACAGTGGGGGACTATTTCGACCAGAAATACGGGCCCCTGGAGAAAACGCCTCTGCGCATCGAGCTCAAGGACAGCCGCATCTCGGGACTGGAGTGCAAGAACACGGCCCTGCTGGAGGAGTTCCGCCGCTACACGCAGCAGGATGAGATGGCGGACCGTCTGGGTGAGTTCGCGATCGGCACGGCGGTGGGCCTGGAGAAACTGATCGGCAACCTGTTGCAGGATGAGAAATTCCCCGGCGTGCACGTGGCGTTCGGGGACGGCTACCCGGAGAAAACCGGCTCCAGCCAGCGCAGCAACGGCCACGTGGACGTGGTCCTGCAGCGCACATCCATCGAGGTGGACGGCAAGTTGATCATGAAGGACGGGAAGTTTTTGCTGGAGTATTGATCGGGTAGTTATGCGCTGAATACTTTACACACACCGATGTCTGACTCCGCCAACTCTCTTTTGGGCAGAGGGGTGGAGTGCAGCACCGGGTTGAAAGCATCGGCTGAAACCACTGGAAGTGGCAGGAAAATCCCCTCTCGAGAGGGGTGCCCGCGCAAGCGGGCGGGGTGTGTAAAGGTCGAGAAAAGACATAGAAAAAGGGGCACGGTGCGCCGTGCCCCTGCGCAAACATACCAAGCTTTCCCTGCCGACAAACCCACTCAGAACCTTATCCCACCCACACTGCTCTCGCTGATCGCCACCCGGCGGGTCTGGCCGGTCGCGGCTCGCGTGAGCGTATAATCGCCGGGGGCCAGGCCCTGGAACAGGAACTCGCCGTGGCTGTCCGTGACCGCTGTGGCCGCGGCCGCCCCGGAAAGGCTCACTGTCTCGCCCTCTTGCGCCAGGCCGTCCACCGCCACCACGCCGCTCAAGGAGTAAGTCACGCCCGGTCCGGTCAGGCTGTAGGCTTCCGGGTCACCGGGGCTCAGGCTGACCGTGTAGCCGCCCTCCAGGCTCAGGCTGACCCGCTCGGGTCCGGAGTCGAGCAGAGTGGCTTTCGGCGTGCCGCTCTCGCCGCGCCCCGGCAGGTAGATCGCGGTCAGGAACACCGTGCTCTCCTGGCGCGGGGCTTCCACCTCCAGGCGCCAGGCGGTGTCAACCTGGGCGTTGTAGGCCGGGATGGTGCTCCAGTTGCTGTCGCCGTAGGCGAAGGTTTTCCCCGGCCCGCCGGCCAGGTTCAGCTTGGCTTGCGCGGGCAGCAGGCAGAAGGCGCTGAAAGTCCCCTGGGCCGTGGCGCCCTGGCCACTTGCGTTCAGCTCGGCCGGGCTGTGGAAATAGATGGTTTTGGGATACTCCGCAGGTGCGCTGACCAGGTCGCACAGAACGATCCAGCCGGGCTTGAGGAAGAGCAACTGACGGCTCCAGCGTTGGACCTTGCCAGGAGTGTAAGCCCCGGCGGCCTCGCCCGCCACCAGGTCGTGGGAGCGGTCGTTGAGGAACACCGTTATTTTTCCGGTGGAACGCAGGTCGCTCTGCTCGCGCCACTGGCTCATATTGGCCGGCTTGAGGGTCCACTCCTGGATCACCTGGCCGCCGTCGTTGGCCGGCACGGGGACATCCTCCGGGCCGTGGAACCGCTCGGCCGGGTCGAGCACGGTCAGGCTGTTGTGGCTGATCGTGCGGATGCGCCAGTTGACATAGTGGCCGTGCACCTCGCCGTCATACACCCCCGGCTCGATCAGCCGCGCGGAGCCATCCCGCCAGGCGGTCAGCGTGCCCTGGGCGTCATGCTGGTGAGAGGTGTACCAAGGCCCGCAGTGGAACCTCACGTAGGCGGCGTCCCTGTCCCAGGAGCTGCGCAGAAGGGCCAGACCCAGGCCCGGGATCAGCCGTCCGGTGGGAAGATCTTCCGGGCCCGCCGGGGCCACGTCCGGGTCGGCGAAAACGAACTCCCACCAGGGACGGGACTGCAGAGTGTCGGCAAACGTGTCGCACCAGCGGCGGGCCAGGCCGGAGCCGTACTCGTGGGCCAGGGC
>JAJFUG010000076.1 GCA_021372515.1 bacterium | reverse complement strand
TGTACGACCTGGACGGTCTGATGGTTGACACCGAGCCCTTGCACCAGCGGGCCTCGGAACTGACACTGGCGAGATACGGCAGAAAATACGAGGAGATACCGGAGCGGGTGCGCAAGTCGGTCTACGGCAAGCGCGCCCCGGATGTGGCCGCCCTTCTGCTGGCCAGCCTGGACCTTCCCGTGACCGCCGAACAGTGGGCCGAGGAGCGCAACTCGGTCTTTCTCGGGCTGATCGAGAGCGGCCTCGATCTGATGCCGGGCCTGGGCGGTTCGCTCGATCTGTTCGAGGCGAGGGGGTTCCGCCGGGCGGTGGTCTCCTCGGGCGACTGCCGCTACGTGCACCGTATTCTGGAGCTGACCGGCCTTAAAGCACGGTTCGAGCGCGTGATCACCGGCGATGATGTCAGCCGGGGCAAGCCCGACCCGCAGTGCTATCTCCTGGGGGCCTCCAGCCTGGGTGTGGCCCCGGAGCGTTGTGTGGTGCTGGAGGATGCCCTGGCCGGGGTGCAGGCCGCCCGGGCCGCCGGGATGAAAGTGATCGGCGTGGCCAACCGGTTCAACCGGCGTTTCGACGGGGCCGACGCGGTGCTCGAGTCGCTGGCGGCGGTGGATGACGAGCTGCTCGCAAGGCTCGCCGTCTCCGGCTCGTGACGGATAAGGCCAGGCCGTGCGGCTTGATTTCCTCTGGAACGATGCTTATTTTCACGCAGTCTGATTTTCGTTTGCAGGATGATCCAACTGCCACCGAAGGAGTCCACTCATGTCCAAGAAATACATCTGCGATGTCTGCGACTGGGTCTACGATCCGGCTGAAGGCGATCCTACTCAGGGTATCGCGCCGGGGACGGCGTTCGAGGACCTGCCGGATGACTGGGTTTGCCCGGCCTGCGGCGTGGGCAAGGAGGAGTTCAGCCCGCTCGAGGACTGATCCCGGCGGCAGCAAGTTGTGTCAATCCCCCGGGCCCAAGTGACCCGGAACGATGATCCGCCGGGCGCGCCGCAAGCTGCGCCCGGCGGTTTTTATGTCTGCCCGGCGCCGTTCCAATGAATACGGCCTTGTATAGTTTGGTATGCAAGTTCGATCCAGGCTGTAGATGCCCAGCGGCGTTTTTTCTCACCCGCGGCCCGCAGGGCCGCCGGGAGGCCGTATGTCCGAGCCTCGGCAGGGCAGCGGAGCAAATGCCGCGCGCACACCGAACGGAGGCAAAACTCCCGCGGTCCGGCGGGCAATCAGCGTCAGCGTCGCCCCGCACCGCAGGCAGCGTGCAAGAGCTGCATGCACACCACAGTCTGGTAACCCCAATTGGCCCGGGCGAGTTTACGGTCCCCCAATGGCTTCTGGTTCTCTTGGCCGTAACCAAGAGAACATATAAAATCTTTCGGGCACGGCGCGCCGTGCCCCTGCGAAAGAAACCGGGCCTGGGAAATGTCAGCAAATAGTCCTGGCCGGTGTGTTTCTTAAGCCGGAACGGCATAGAAGTCTGTCACCATTAATCTCGATTTGATTGATATGAGCCAAACCGAAGAAAAAGCCTGGATGGCGCGCGCCCTGGAGTTGGCAGCGCGCGGCCGCGGCTGGACCTCGCCCAACCCGATGGTGGGCGCGGTGCTGGTGCGCGACGGCGCGGTGGTGGGTGAGGGCTGGCACCACCAGGCCGGGCAGCCCCACGCCGAGGTGCTGGCGCTGCGCCGGGCCGGGCGCCGTGCCCGCGGGGCCACGCTGTACGTGAACCTGGAACCCTGCTCGCACCACGGACGCACTCCGCCCTGCGCCGAGGCCCTTGTCCGGGCCGGTATAGAGCGCGCCGTGGTGGCCATGCGCGACCCCGACCCGCGGGTCAGCGGGCGCGGGATCAACTGGCTGCGCCGCGAGGGGATCGAGGTAAAGGTGGGCATTCTGCGTTCCGAGGCGGGCGAACTGAACGAGGTGTTCCTGCACCGTGTCCGCACCGGCCGTCCGTTTGTGGCGCTCAAGCTGGCGCAGAGCCTGGACGGGGCCATCGCGGCCGGGCCGGGACAGCGCACCGGGATCAGCTCGGCCCTCTCGCGGCGCTACGTCCAGCGCCTGCGCGCCTGGCACGACTGTGTCCTGGTCGGCATCTCCACTGTCCTGGCCGATGACCCGCTGCTCAACGTGCGCGGGGTCTCCGGGGCGCGCCAGCCGTTGCGCGCGGTCCTGGACAGCCGTCTGCGCCTGCCCCTGGAGAGCCGCCTCGTGGCCACGGCCGGCCAGTTCCCGGCAGTCGTGCTCTACGACCCAGCCCTGGCCGACCCACAGCGCGCCGCCGCCCTGGAGGCGCTGGGGGTGGCTGTGATCCCGCTGGAGGGGGCGGGTGACGGGAACCTGCCTCTGGAAGCCGTATTGGACACCCTCGGCGCGCGGGGCGTGACCAGCGTGCTGGTCGAGGGCGGCCGGCGGGTGGCGAGCGCGTTCCTGCTGGCGCGCCTGGTCGAGCGGTTGCACCTGTTCATCGCCCCCTCGCTCTACGGCGAGGGCGGGCCGCTGCACGGGGTGGGACAGATCGCGCCCGAGGGCGGGCGGCTGCCGCTGCGCCTGGCTGACTCCGAGAGCCGCAGGATCGGCCCGGACCTCTATATAACCGGCCGTCTGGAGTATCCGCAGGGATAAATTTTTTGCCTTCCCCGTTGAATCGTATTATCTTATCCTGATCGATCCATGTTTACAGGGATTATCGAGCAGGTGGGCGTCGTGACCGCGGTGCGCCCGCTGGGGGGAGGCCGCACCCTCTCCATCCGGGCCGGCGGCCTGGACGGTGGAATGCACCCCGGCGATTCACTGGCGGTCAACGGGGCCTGTCTGACTGTCACCGCCGTGGGCGATGGAAGTCTGGACGCCGAGGCGGTCTCGGAGACCCTGTCGAAGACCAATCTGGGCGCGCTCGCAGTGGGCGGCCGGGTGAACCTCGAGCGGGCGGTCCCGGCGAGTGGGCGGTTCGACGGTCATTTCGTGCTGGGCCACGTCGATTGCACCACGCGGGTGCTGTCGCTGGAGAAACGCCCGGAGAGCCTGCTCGCCACGTTCGCCCTGCCGGAGGCGGCCCGTCGCTACGTCGTGCCGCGTGGCTCGGTGGCCCTGGATGGGGTGAGCCTCACCGTGGCCCGTCTGGAGCGCGGCTCTTTCACGGTCTCGCTGATCGGGTTCACCCTGAGCGCCACCACCCTGGCCGAACTGGCCCCGGGACGGGTGCTGAACCTGGAGACCGACATTATCGGCAAGTATGTGCTCGGCGCGATGGACAGCGCCGGCGAGGGCCCCGCCGGGGGGCTGACCGAGGATAAACTCCGCGGCTGGGGCTACCGCTGAGCCCGCCGCGGCTATGAGTAGAGAGGACAAGCGAAGAATGATCACGCTGGACAACAGACTTACCCCGATCGAGGATGTGATCGAGCGTATCCGCAAGGGCGGCATGGTGATCCTGGTGGATGACGAGTGCCGGGAGAACGAGGGCGACCTGGTCATGGCCGCCGAGCCGATCACGCCCGAGGCGGTCAATTTCATGGCCATACATGGCCGCGGTTTGATCTGCGTGCCGATGAGCGAGCGGCATGCCGACCAGATGCGGCTCGACCCGATGGTGGGGGTGAACACCTCACTGCTGGGCACCGGGTTCACCGTGAGCGTGGACTACAAGATCGGCACCAGCACCGGGATATCGGCTTTCGACCGCGCGGCCACGATCTGCGCTCTGACCGACCGCGCCGCCCGTCCCGACGAGTTCGCCCGTCCGGGCCACATTTTCCCGCTGCGGGCCAGGGACGGTGGAGTGCTGCGCCGCGCCGGGCACACCGAGGCCACGGTCGACCTGGCCGTGCTGGCCGGGTTCCAGCCGGTGGGCGTGCTCTGCGAGATCATGGACCAGGACGGCAGCATGGCGCGCCTGCCCCGCCTGCTCGAAATCTCCCGCGAGTTCGACATCCCGGTGGCCTCGATCCAGGACCTGATCCGCTACCGCCGCGGCAAGGAGAAAATAATCCGCTGCACGGCCCAGACCGTGCTGCCCACCTCCTACGGTAAGTTCGACCTGTACCTGTACGAGACCACCTACAACGACGAGGCCCACCTGGCCCTGGTCTGCGGCGAGGTGCGCGGCAAGAGCGATGTGCTGGTGCGGGTGCATTCGAGCTGCCTGACCGGCGACACCCTGGCCAGCCTGCGCTGCGATTGCCGCTACCAGCTCCAGACCGCCATGCAGATTATCCAGAAAGAGGGCTCCGGCGTGCTGGTCTACCTGAACCAGGAGGGCCGCGGGATCGGCCTGGCCAACAAGATCAAGGCCTACGCCCTTCAGGACAAGGGCCTGGACACGGTGGACGCCAACATCGAGCTGGGCCTCAAGGCCGATGAGCGCGATTATGGAGTCGGGATACAGATCCTAAAAGACCTCGGCCTGACCAGCGTGCGGCTGATGACCAACAACCCAAAGAAGATCGACGCGTTCATCTACGACGGGTTCGGGCTGAATGTCAGTTGCACCGTGCCCATCGAGCAGGAGCCCAACGAGTACAACCGCTGCTATCTCGAAACCAAGCGGGTGCGCATGGGTCACAGGCTGCACAAGACCCTGAAGACCGACAAAGGCAATCAATGAACCGTTTTCCCGCGCGGCCGCAGATTGAATGAGCGGCGCGGGCCGAAAGGGGAGCGACGATGCCCAGGATATTCGAGGGTAAGCTCGACGGCAAGGGCAAGAAAGTGGCCCTGGTGGTGTCCCGTTTCAACGACCTGGTCACCAGCCGCCTGAGTGCCGGCGCGGTGGACATCCTCACCCGTCACGGCGTGGCGGACCAGGACATCAGTGTGTTCCGCGTGCCGGGTGCGTTCGAGATCGGCGCCCTGTGCCGCAAGCTGGCCCTGGGCCAGAAATTCGATGCCGTGATCGCTCTGGGCGCGGTGATCCGCGGCGAGACGCCGCATTTCGACTATGTGGCCTCCGAAGTGTCGAAGGGCGTGGCCCTGGCGGCTTTCGAGGCCGCGGTGCCAGTGATTTTCGGCGTGGTGACCAGCGACAACCTGGAACAGGCGCTGGAGCGCGCCGGGGCCAAGGCCGGAAACAAGGGCGCCGAGGCGGCCATGGCCGCCTTGGAGATGATGGACCTGTACGGCGGCGGCGCGATCTGATTACATGGAACCGGGGTCCCGAAAAGCCCTCCGCGAGGCGGGCCTGCCGCCCCGGCGGGGCCTTTTCAGCGTGAGATTCCCGGAAGAAGAATGAGAAAACGGACCAAGGGCCGCCTGTGGGCGATTCAGATCGCCTACGGCGCATTGTTGAGCGGAAAACCGACTGAGCGCGCACTGCGTGAATTTTTCACCCAGCGGCGAGTGGGCCCGGAGAACCGGGATTTCACCACCCGTCTGCTGCTGCGCATGACCGAGCACACGGACGAGATCGACGAGCTGTTCATCGGCTGCCTGCAGAACTGGTCGATCCACCGTCTGGCCGTGCTCGACAAGCTGATGCTGCGCCTGGCGATCACCGAGTTCCTGTATATCGGCGATGTCCCCCCGAAAGTAACGATCAACGAATATGTCCAGCTCGCGCACTTCTTCGGCACCGAGGACAGCCCGCGCTTTCTGAACGGAGTTCTGGATGCGGTCTACCGGAGCCTGATCAAGAGCGGCGCACTGCTGGAGGACGAAGAGCCTCAGTGATTTCGGCGCCAGGGGGCCGACTTTGCTCCATGCTATCATCTCCGACATTCACGGCAACCTGCCGGCCCTGAGCGCGGTGCTCGACAGTATCGGGCGCCTGGGGGCGGCTCGGGTGGTCT
This sequence comes from bacterium, assembly GCA_021372515.1. Lineage (NCBI taxonomy): Bacteria > bacterium. The sequence goes on along the minus strand of JAJFUG010000076.1, from coordinate 1,451 downwards.
GTCTGGGGGATGTGGTGGGCTATGGGGCCGAGCCGGCCGAATGCCTGCGCCTGACCCGCGAGAGTTGTTCCAGCGTCATCCTGGGCAACCATGACGCCGCGGTGGCTGGCCGGACCTCGATCGAGTGCTTCAATTCCGCCGCCCGCGCCGCCGTGCTCTGGACCCGTAAGGTCCTGACCGCGGAGGAAATCGCCTGGCTCGCCGCCCTGCCTTACGAGGACTCGCCCGGGGTCTATCGCACCGTGCACGCCACGCCCGATGACCCCGCCGCCTGGAGCTACCTGATGTCGGATGACCATGCCGAGGAGCTGTTCGGATTTTTCAGCGGACCGCTCCTTTTTTTCGGCCATACACATTACCCGATGCTGTTCGAGCAGGCGGATGGGACAGTGGCCTGCCTGGGGGCCGAGGATTACACCCTTCGCCCGGGCGCGCGCTGCATAATCAACCCCGGCAGCGTGGGCCAGCCGCGCGATGGCGACCCGCGGGCCTCGTTCGGCCTGCTGGATGACGGCACGGGACGTTTCACGCTCCAGCGCGTGGAGTACGACATTCCGGCCGCGCAGCACTCGATCTTGGAGGCCGGACTGCCCGCCGTGCTGGCCGAGCGCCTGGCCCGCGGACGCTGAGGGGGACGCGATGGGACGGAACATCCTGCTGGTCAACTGGCGCGACATCCAGCACCCCGAGGCCGGGGGGGCCGAGGTCCACGCCCACGAGATATTCAGCCGCATCGCCGCGGCGGGCCACCGGGTGACTTTCCTCACCTGCGCCTGGCCCGGCTGCGCGCCCGAGGCCGTAATCGACGGGATCGAGGTGCTGCGTCGCGGCAGCAATTTCACTTTCAACTATTCCGTGCCCGGCATTGTACGGCGTGAGCTGGCCGGCCGCGGTTTCGACATCCTGGTCGAGGATGTCAACAAGATACCGTTCCGCAGCCGGTCGTTCTGGCCCGGGCCGCGGCTGATCCTGTTCCACCACCTGTTCGGCGGCTCCATCTTCCGTGAAACTGTTTTTCCGGTGGCCGCCTATGTCTGGCTCTGGGAGAAAATGATCCCCGCGTTCTACCGCGGCGAGCACTGCCAGGCGGTCTCGCAGGACACGGCCGCGGAGCTTGTCGGCCTGGGGTTCGGGCGCGAGCGCATGAAAGTGGTTTACAACGGGATCGACAGCGCGCTCTACACCCCCGCGCCGCCGGGGGACAGCCCGCCGCTGGAGGAATCTTATTGCCTGTACATGGGGCGGATCAAGCGCTACAAGCGTCTGGACCTGGTGCTGGAGGCGTTCGTCCGGGCGCGTGAAGAGGGGCTGGAACGGAATGTCCGTCTGGTGTTCGCCGGGGCCGGGGATGACTACCCGCGCCTGGAGTCCCGCGCCGTGGCCCTCGGGCTGCGGGAAACGGTGATCTTCGAGGGACGGGTGAGCCTGGAGCGCAAGCTGGCCCTGCTGCG